>NZ_WXWK01000040.1:0-6531 GCF_009904835.1 Vibrio sp. V33_P6A3T137
AACAATGTAAACCTTTTAATGCATAATGTTGCTTAAATTATTTATTATGAGTGATATGTTTATAAGTCTTGTTGAGTATATGAATGAGTTCGGAATCTGTTGTTGTGTGACTAAACACTCATATATAAATGCTTTTTAGTCGGGTTGATTTGCCGATTAGGTGAATAACACTAAGATTCATCATTGCTAATCGTTTGCTAATCGTTAATCATTAGCGGGTTGAAAATATTAGGATATGCGTTGTATTACGTAGGGCGGTAGCGTGCCTGATTATGGTCAAATTAGGCTATGATTGAATAAGCTAACTACATGATAAGGATGGTTTTTCACCACTATGCTTAATAAAATGAAATTCAATATGAACCCAGTGATTCAAGTAACCCAAAAAACATTTATTGGTGCCTTTTGTTTAACCCTCAATCTAGTGGCTTTCTCGGCACAAGCTGATGGCTATGCCGGAGTGAGCGCAGCGTATAGTGATAGTGAATACCAAGCCTCTACGGGGTGGTTAGACTCATCTCCAGCACTTGCTCAAATTCAGTTTGGGTATTTCTTTTCCGATTATGTCGCCATTGAAGGTCGCTATGCGACTAGTGTTAAACGCAGTGATGATTTAGCGATTGATGGCCTAGCCAGTGCATTAGTTAAAGCCAATATGCCAGTCACCGATCGGCTCGCTTTGTACGCTTTAGCGGGTTATTCGTATGTTAGAGCAGACTATCAGCACCAAACGACCAATGATAGCGGCGCAACTTTTGGCGTCGGGTTGCATTATGCTCTCAGTGGAAAAGCAGCGATTACGGGCGAGTTTGTAAATTATCTTGCTGGTGATGATGTGCGCTTAACCGCTTTACAATTTGGTATGCAGTTTAAGTTCTAGGTCCTAGGTCCTAGGGTCTTAGACTTAAAACGTACCACTTTCCCATTCAACTATCGGAAAACACCATGTTTCACGGACGCTTTATCTTTTTTTCTTCGTTGTTGTTAAGTCTTTTCGCTGTTTCATCTCATGCTCAAAGTCCTACACCTGAACAGCTGCGTATGTTTCAAAATTTGCCAGCGGATCAGCAGCAAGCTTTGGCTCGACAGTACGGGATTACTTTACCGAATATCAATAATAGTGGGGCTAGCCAGCCACTTCCTACCGCCGATATTCGTACCGCTCGTCCCGATAAAGCGGAGCAACAACCGCTCAATAAACAAGATCAAGAGAAAGAGCCTGAACTAAGGCGTTTTGGATTAGATCTTTTTGCTGCTTCTCCAACGACGTTTGCCCCCGTGAGTGACGTGCCCGTGCCTAGCGATTATCGCGTTGGCCCCAATGATGAAATTATTGTTCAATTATTTGGTAAAGATAACAGCACCCACCGTTTACGAGTTAATCGTGAAGGCGTGATTAACTTTCCTTCTCTTGGCCCTATTTCGGTTGCGGGTTTATCGTTTAGTGAAGTTCGTGCCAGCCTAATGCAGCGGGTACAAGAGCAGATGATTGGTGTGCGCAGCGATATCACTTTAGGTGAACTGCGCAGCATGCAAATTTTTGTCATGGGCGATGCTTATAAACCGGGTGCTTATACTGTCAGCGCATTGACGACCATCTCACAGGCCATTTACTACAGTGGTGGCTTTAGTGAGAGTGGGGCTTTGCGTAATGTTCAGTTAAAGCGAAATGGCCAAGTGGTGCGCACGCTTGATTTATACGACCTGCTTTTAAAAGGCGATAGTCGTAATGATGAACGCTTAATGCCGGGGGATGTGGTTTGGATAGCGCCGGTGAAAGCAACCATCAGCATTCAAGGTGAAGTCCAGCGTCCTGCCATTTATGAGATAAAACCCGGTGAAACCTACCAAGATGTGTTGACGTTATCTGGTGGGGTGACTGCTCATGCCTATTTAGAGCGAGCAACCATTAAACGCCCTAGCTCTCACGGCACTCGTGATGTTCATTCGTTGGACTTAACACAGCGAAAAGCACTCCAGCAACCAGTACATAATGGTGATGAGATTACTGTCGCCAAGCGCAGTGAATTATTACAAAATTATGTGCAATTAATGGGTGATGTGGCTCATGCGGGCTACGCAGAGTGGCGTGATAATTTACGCATCAGTGATCTCTTTCATTCTGCCGATAGTGCGTTTAATGCCACCGCCGATTTAAATTATGCACTAGTTATCCGTGAAGTTAATTTGCAGCGTGATGTGGTGGTTTACCAATTTAGCTTAGCGAATGCCTTACTTAATCCAAACAGCGTAGACAACTTGCCATTACAACCACGAGATCAAGTACTGGTGTTTAACCGTTTGAGTGCTAATGATGTGGATGAGTTATTAGAGCTCAAGAAGCAAGAAGAGAGCCTCGAATCAACACAGGTAAATAATAGCCGTGCTGGTAGTACGCTGGAATCTTCACAAATCAAAAGTTTAGAGCAAGCACAAGTCTTAGCAAGACAAGAAGCGGAGCGAGAGCAGCAACAGCGTTCAGTTACGCAATCTTTTCCTGCGGTGCGATTTGGTGATCACGAAAAAGAGGAACCCCTATTTTTCCAAGGCCAAATGATTACTCAAGAGCAAGCTAAAGCATTACAAGAAAACTCACGACAGTTTTTGCTTGCCTCATTATTAGTGCGTTTACAACAGCAATCCAGCTACGGCCATCCGGCGATGATTGCCGAAGTATTTGGTGAAGTAAAATACCCAGGGCGTTACCCCATTGCTCAGCACAATACTGTGCAAGGGTTGCTCACCGCTGCGGGCGGATTAAGCGCCGATGCTTTTAGTGCCAATGCAGAATTAGCACGCATAGAATCATTAGGTAATACGGTACGTACGGAGATCAAAAATATTGATCTGAGTGCAGTCATGCAAGGTGACCAGCAAGCCAATCGAGAGATAAAGCCGCGTGACCGGTTAAATGTGTTTGAGCAGCCGGGAATAAAGCAGCAAAATACCGTGGTACTGCAAGGCGAAGTGAAGTTCCCAGGTACCTATACGTTACGTCGTGGAGAAACACTAGCCCAACTTCTAGAAAGGGCGGGAGGCTTAACCGAGTTTGCTCATCCACAAGGAGCGATTTTTACTCGCGAAGCCTTACGTTTGCAGGAACAAAAACTACTGACTCAATACGCGGCAGATATGCGCCGTGAAGTGGCGAAAAAAAGTTTTAATGTTGATAGCCGAGTTTCCAGTGTTATTAGCGATCCTGATAAGACCTTAGCGTTTATCGAAGAGGCAACCAATAGCCGCGCATTAGGGCGTATGGTTGTGCAATTGGATCAAATTATTGATGGTAATAAAAGCGCCAATTTTATGTTGGAAGATGGCGATTTCTTATTTATTCCAATGTATCGCAATACTGTTTCAGTGATGGGTGAAGTACAAGTAGGGATCACTTATCTTCTTGACCCAAGCTTGACAGTGAAAGATTACATTAATCGTGCTGGCGGTATGAAAAAGCAAGCTGATGATGACCGCATCTTTGTGGTGCGAGCCGATGGCTCTGTCTTTAAACCCAATACCGGTTTTTGGTTTGGACGCCGCGGTGAAAGCCTCAGACCAGGTGATACGATTGTCGTTCCAGTTGATACTGATTACCGCGATGCACTTAACGTCTGGACCGCTGCGACGCAAATCCTTTATCAAACAGGTGTTGCGGTAAATGCGTTAAAATAGTAGAAACGAGAGCGTTGCTAGCGCAACTTACTAGAGCGGCCTAACGGCCTGCTAGAATCTATAACTGCCTTTATGCTTTTATAGAATCTAGCTTCTCGCAGTCGCGCAGCGACGCTCTAGCAGGGCTCTATATCTTATAAGGATCACCCATGTGCTTTGAGCAACTGGATGTTTGGAAAAGAGCATCACGACTCTCATGTCAAATATATCAAATGACAGAGTCAGTCAGTAATTGGGGATTTAAAGACCAAATCACTCGTTCTGGGCTTTCAGTTCCTTCTAATATTGCAGAGGGTGAAGAGCGCGAAACTCTAAAAGATCAAATTCGCTTTTTGTACTATGCCAAAGGTTCACTTGGTGAGTTAGTCACTCAACTTTATATCGGTATTGAAATTGGTTACTTAGATAAAGAACCGGCCTTAGGTATGGTCCAAGAAGCAAAAGAATTAGCCAAAATTTTGGGCGCAATGATCAAACAAAAACAAAGAAAGATGTAAGAACGAGAACAGCTAGAGATGAGAGCGTTGCTAGAGTGGCCTAACGGCCTGCTAGAATCTATAACTGGTTTTATGTTTTTATAGAATCTAGTCTCTCGCAGTCGCGCAGCGACGCTCTAGCAGGGCGAAGCCCGCTCTTTCTTCACCAGACCCTAAACCTGAAGAACCTATGAACACACAAATAACCCAAAACAATCCGCCATACCAATCAGACGCGCAATTCGCGCCGCTGCCGCGGCACGAAGACGAAATCGATTTACGCGAACTCTTCATCGCCCTCTGGAAAGGCAAATGGATCATCATCGCCACTACTTTTGTATTTGCTGTTGGCTCGGTCTTATTTGCGCTTAGTCAGCCAAATATTTATAAAGCCGATACACTATTAGCTCCTGCTGAAAGCAGTGGCGGTGGTGGTTTAGCAAAAATGGCTGGGCAACTTGGAGGCTTAGCTGCCTTGGCTGGGGTGAACCTTGGCAGTGGTGAAAGCAGTCAAACCGAGCTTGCTGCTCAAGTGATTAAGTCTCGCCGTTTTATTGAACACTTTATTGAAAAGTACGATATTTTGGTCCCGCTAATGGCGGCTAAAGGGTGGGATTTAACCACCAATCAATTGATTATTGACGATACGGTATACGATGAGCAAACCCAAACGTGGTTGCGTGAACCAAAAGGGCTACGTGGTGCAAAACCAACCGCTCAAGAAGCGCATGAAACGTTTATTAAAGAGATACTCACCGTCTCTACTGATAAAACCAACGGTTTATATACCGTCAGTGTTTCACACTACTCCCCTTTTATTGCTCAGCAGTGGGCCACATGGTTAGTCGAAGAAATTAACCAAGTGATGCGTGAGCGCACGATTGCCGAAACCACTCAAAACCTCAATTACTTGCAAGAGCAGCTACAAAGAACCTCAGTAGCGGATATGCAAGCCACTTTTTATAAACTAATAGAAGAACAAACCAAAAGCCTGATGCTGGCTGAAGTGCAAGATGAGTTTGTCTTTAAAGTCGTTGACCCTGCTGTAGTGCCAGAGCTAAAAGATAAACCTAAGCGGGCCTTAATTTGTGTGTTAGGTACCTTACTCGGCGGCATGTTTGGCGTGGCGATGGTTTTGGTGCGTTTTGCGTTTAGGAAGGAAGAGGAAGTTGAACCGAGCAGCTAGAGCGGCCTAACGGCCTTCTAGAATCTAGAACTGGCTTTACGCTTTTATAGAATCTAGCTTCTCGCAGTCGCGTAGCAGGGCGAAGCCCGCTCTTAGTCTTATAGGATTAATCATGAAAATTCTTGTCACCGGTGGCGCGTGTTTTCCGAATACAAACCGGATGCGGTGATGCACTTGGCGGCAGAATCTCATGTTGACCGTTCAATTACAGGTCCTGCTGCATTTATCGAAACCAACATAGTGAGTACTTACACTTTTTTGGAAGCGACTCGTGAATATTGGAATAAACTAGATGATAAAGCGAAGGAATTGTTCCGTTTTCACCATATCTCAACCGATGAAGTATATGGCGATTTACCACATCCAGATGAAGTTGCCGGTGGTTCTAAGCTTTCCGCTGTTCTTAGAAACGACACCATATGCTCCATCAAGTCCTTACTCCGCATCTAAAGCATCGAGCGATCATTTGGTTCGAGCATGGTTACGCACTTATGGTTTACCAACCATAGTTACTAACTGTTCAAACAACTACGGTCCGTATCATTTCCTAGAGAAGCTTATTCCGCTGGTGATCTTAAATGCTTTAGAGGGTAAGCCATTACCCATTTATGGTAATGGTGATCAAATTCGTGATTGGCTGTATGTCGAAGACCATGCCCGTGCACTATACAAGGTGGTCACGGAAGGCAAAGTCGGTGAAACTTACAATATCGGCGGGCATAATGAGAAGCAGAACATCGAAGTGGTAAAAACCATTTGTGCCATTATGGATCAACTAGTGCCGATGGAGCAGCGTGGCTACCCAATCAACACGCAACATTCATCATTAATCACTCACGTTAAAGGCCGCCCTGGGCACGATAGACGCTATGCGATTGATGCCAGTAAGATTGAGCGTGAATTAGGTTGGAAGCCAGAAGAAACTTTTGAATCTGGGATTCGCAAAACGGTTGAGTGGTATTTAGATAATCGTGAATGGTGGTCTCGACTAATCGTTGGATCAGGCAGATATGTTTTAACCTTTTAAAACTAGAAATCAGTTTTAAGGAAGGCATACTGCGCAAACGCACGAAATGCGATGGGGTGAAGTACTTAGGCAAGGTGTTTTGGAAATATTCATCATTTTCCGTTGTTCTTATTTCATAAATTAATAAATAAAGGGATAAAATGAAAAAGCTAAAGTTTGGAATAATATGCTAT
>NZ_WXWK01000069.1:0-6151 GCF_009904835.1 Vibrio sp. V33_P6A3T137
ACTGAAAGCAAAAAACACATCACCTCAGCAAAAAGAAAATATAAATAAAATTAAAACCGAAATTATTTAAATATGCCTTATTACAACGGAAAGTGGCACCGATACTCGGAATCAGAAAGACGTGATTATGGTCGCCAGCAGCGAGAACTGCGCAGCCAAGAATGGAAAGCTAAATGGCACAAAACATGGATATCAAAAACTCGATTAAAACAGTGCCGCAACTGGACTGACTCAATGATAAAGCTCTTTCTTGATGGTAAAGCCGAAAACTCAGGGAAAATAACCGCTTATCGACGTACCTTGATTGAAATGATCGAGAAAACGGAACAGTTTCAACTCATGATGGCGGCACGTGTTGCCAAGCAGCAAAAGAAAAAGATAGCTCAAATGTAAAACTCAAACCTCGGTTCAACTCCCAAATGAGGAGCTGAACCGCATCTCACTTTGAAGCGAATACTATCAACATTGATTGAGGCTCAGTGAAAATGGTACTAAGATACGGTACTAAGTGAACTTTTTCAGAAACCAAAAACAACCTAACTCACTGAATTTGTTGAATTTTGAAAACTTTGATGGCTGCTCCCGCCAGCTCCACCAATTCATAGTTTAAAGACGTCTCAGGACGTCTTTTTTTTTGCCTGCAATAATTTAAAATCAATAGCTTAGCATCTAATGACGTTATCTATTCGCTTTCTCTACTTCATCGAGCTAAGTATTACGCTCATTAGGTAAATCACTTAAATAATGTACAAATTCCACTTCAAACCCATCGGGATCGATAAAGTAAACATTACGACGAAAAGCCTCATTAGTTCCATTATCAGCAATCTCAAAACCCGCTTGCTCTAGACGTGCGATCACTGCATCAAGGTTTTGAGTTTCAAAAGCAAAATGCGCTAAGCCAACGCTGTGCCCAGTACGATCTCTGTTCCTCCCTTCGCCAAACTCATTGAGCGCAAGGTAATGATTTTCATCGCCAAAATGCACCCAAGTTCTGGCTTTGCCATACCACTCGCCACCACCTTTCGCGCGTATTTTCCAATGAGGAAAAGCGGCTCGGTAAAAGCGTAATGATTGTTCTAAATCTTTTATGACTAGATTAATGTGTTCAATTTTCATCGTTCTTCTCCTTGTGCTTGATGAAGATACAGGCTAAAACCTTAACCTTGGTTGAGGTAAAGTGTTTTTTTGCTTTTTTATAGAAAAATGAACAAAAGATGAGGCTGAGCACAATATGTCAAACGATTGGACAGTGGGGAAAGTCGCACAGCGCAGTGGGATAAGTATTAGTACACTGCATTTTTATGAACGTCAGGGACTGATTAAGAGTGACCGCAACGCAGGTAATCAACGCCGTTACCGAAAAGATATTTTACGTCGTTTTTCCGTGATAAAAGCAGCTCAGAAGCTAGGGATTTCTCTGGCAGAAATACAGCAAGCATTAGCAACATTACCTGATAGTCGAACACCAACTCAAAAAGACTGGCAAGCACTATCAGCACAGTGGAAACAGCGTTTAGATGAACGAATTGCTGGATTGGAAAAGTTGCGCGATACGCTTGACGGTTGTATCGGTTGCGGCTGTTTATCGATGCAAACTTGCCCACTGTATAATCCAGAAGACAAACTGGCCAAACTAGGAACTGGACCCGTACTTTTAGAGCAGTGCCATATAAAATAAGGAAGACAGCAGCAAGCCATAGAGTAGTCGAGGTAATCCATAATGCCAATGAGCCTAGATAGACTCTAGGCTTTAGGGAAAACGAACGTAACCAATATCGCTGCCGCTGTAAATAAGAAAGGGATAGTCTTATCGCTTCCTATTCAAAAACTTAAAACAGGTATCTAATAAGCAGGCTCAATCGTACCGTTAAACGTTTCGGCAATAAATTCACTCACCGCGGCCGACTGAAAAATCTGTACAAATTGCTGATACACCGCGTTGTCTCGCTCGTTTTCACGAGTGGCAATAACCATTACAGCCAATGGTGCTTGATTGGATTCGAGAAAAATTCCTTGCTTTTTAGGATCTATACCAGCTGACATCACATAGTTCATCGTAATCGCTGCCGCATCAACTTCATCTAAAGTTCGCGGTAACTGAGCGGCATCGACCTCAAGAAACCGCAAATTTTTCGGGTTTTCAAGAATATCCCTTGGAGTTGCATTGAAACCGACACCATCACGAAGCGTAATTAAATTCGCATCAGCTAACAGCAGTAAACCACGTCCACCGTTAGTTGGATCATTGGGAATCGCAATCCGTGCATTATCAGGTAAGTCTTGTAATGATCCATGACGATTCGAATAAATCCCCATCCGCATTAAAATCGAGTGACCAATCGATACTAACTTTGCCCCATGATGACGATTGTAGTTGTCTAAAAACGGTTGATGTTGATAACTATTAATATCGATACTGCCATCGGCCAGTGCGGCATTGGGAGTAATAAAATCAGAGAATTCAACAACTTTTACCGTTAAACCGTGTTTAGCCGCTTCTTTAGCGACGGCCTCAACCACTTGAGCATGTGGCCCAACGGTTGCTCCGACCTTAATTTCAGAGCGTTCTTTTTGACCACATGCCGTCAGCCCCAGCAGTAATGTTATCGCTAACGCGCAACGAATCGTACTTTTCATTTTCAGCATCCTTTCTACTCACAAAAAATAAAGACTTCTAGACGTCCATAATAAACGCAATAGAATAATTCGCAACTTGATTTGCTTTTTATTATGTTGCACCTTATATTAGGTTAAACTTATTTAGCAAAAACTAACGAAGAGGTTATATGAAATCTTATTCTCAATTACTCAAAGACAACAATACCTTAGGTAAATCTTATAAACAGCAAAGCCCTGATACCTTATCTGCGTTTATGCAATTACATAAAGCCGCTATGGCTCCTGGTGAGCTGGATCTGAAAACCAAAGAGATGATTGCACTCGGTATTGGTATCGCTGCACGTTGTGATGGTTGTATCGCCGCTCACGTTTTTGCAGCGTTAAAAGCTGGGGCGACACAAGCCGAGCTGGTTGAAGTGATCGATGTTGCTGTACTGATGGGAGGAGGCCCTTCCTTAACTTATGGTATTCAAGCACTGGGAGCAATTGAAGAGTTTGCCGCTGAATCACAATAAATAACGCCTGAAGCTAAAATAGGTTGGGGAGATAAGCGTAAAGACTTTCCAACAACAATCCCCAACCACTTATGGCAATATCATTTTTATCAATCAACGTATTATCAACGACGAGTGATTTGATCGAATGTTGCGCCTTGTGCAAAATGAGTTTGATGTGCCTGCTGCCAACCGCCAAACACCTCATCGATAGTAAATAGCGTTAGATGAGGAAACACTTCCGTATATTTCTCAGCGATATCAGGATCTCTTGGTCGATAAAAATTTTTGCGCGGCAATCTCTTGGCCGACTGGAGAATATAAATACGCCAAATACGCTTGTGCGACCTCACGAGTTCCTTTTCTATCGACTACTCGATCAACCAAACTCACGGTAGGCTCAGCAAGAATAGAGCGACTCGGAACTACGATTTGTAAGCCATGATGATTTAATTTGTTCACCGCGAGCAGAGCTTCATTTTCCCAAGCAATCAACACATCACCTATTTTCCGCTCAACAAACGTGTTCGAAGCGCCACGTGCCCCCGTATCTAAAACGCTGACATTTTCATAAATCGACTTAACAAATTGCTGCGCTTTTTCTTCGTCACCTTGATACTGATCTAAAGCGTATCCCCATGCGGCAAGATAATTCCAGCGAGCGCCACCCGAGGTTTTCGGATTAGGTGTAATGATTTCCACATCAGGTTTGATGAGATCATCCCAATCTCGAATATTTTTAGGGTTCCCCTCTCGGACCAAAAAAACAATCGTCGATGTATAAGGCGCTGAATTATAAGGTAAGCGATGAATCCAATTGGGAGCGATTCTTCCCCCCTCGGCAATGGCATCAATGTCATAAGCGAGTGCTAAAGTCACGACATCGGATTCAATACCATTCATCACGGAAACTGCTTGTCGACCTGATCCGCCGTGGGATTGCCTAACCGTGACATTATGTCCGTTTTCTGCTTGCCAATAAGTGGCGAATGCGGCGTTATATTGTTGATAAAGCTCTCTGGTCGGATCGTAAGAAACATTCAATAACACGGCATCTTTTGCCAAGGTATGTTGAGAAACACTGAATAGAGATAGAGCGAGTAGCCATGTACGCATGAGTCATCTTCCTTAGTTAATATGCGACAAGCAAATTAGCACAACATTTATAACCAAGTTAGAAATATAAATCGATTGCATATTCACTTTTGGAATATTAAACCCATACCTAGCACGCCTCAATATTAACTTGAGCACACCTTGGAAATTCAATCCGGTAACTAGCAAAACAGATGAATTCTCAATCTATTCTGTGTTAGCATGACCAGCTTTTATGATGGACATCACAATTTTCTATTATTGTGACTACCATACCTCCTAAATTTGTTAGGTAAAAAGCGAGTTTTTATGTCTAAAGTTTCTTTGAGTGTTGATGCGTCTTGCATGACGGCATCCGATTACTCCGCCACGCATCCCCCACAGAGCGACTGCGCATCGCTATCACAAAAACTTGAGCTTAATAATCCCGTATTATGGCTTAGTGGTAGTTTCCTCTCCTTATTCGTATTATTAGCGGTTACCTCTCCTGAGCTGCTCACTTCTCTGATTGATTCTGGTTTTAGTTATGCCACTCAAGGTTTTGGTGCCTTTTGGCAACTGCTGTTATTGGCTAATTTTGTGATTGGTTTGGCGCTGGCTTTAACCCAAACCGGATCGGTGCGTTTAGGTGGTTTAACATCGCCAGAAATCGATAATATGAAATGGTTATCAATCATTCTTTGCACTTTACTGGCTGGTGGCGGTGTTTTTTGGGCCGCCGCCGAACCCATTGCTCATTTTGTTAACGCTCCACCGATTTTTGCTGACGCCGATTTATCGACAATGGCCATCAACGCACTCTCACAATCTTTTATGCATTGGGGATTTTTAGCTTGGGCCATTTTAGGTTGCCTTTCTTCCATCGTACTGATGCATTTACATTACGATAAAGGACTCCCTCTAAAACCTCGTACTCTGCTTTATCCGATTTTAGGTCAACGGGCCGTTACCGGCTGGGTCGCTAACTTAATTGATGCTCTGAGTATTATCGCGGTTGCCGCAGGGACGATTGGCCCGATTGGTTTTTTAGGTTTGCAAATTAGCTACGCACTGCATGCCCTATGGGGTATACCCGATACTTTCACGACACAAATCATCGTTATTTTGTTTGCGATGGCAATGTATACCTTTTCTGCGTTAAGTGGCTTAAGTAAAGGCATTCAAGTGATCAGTCGCTATAACATTATTTTGGCGGTGATTTTAGTTCTGTTTATCCTAACTTTTGGCCCAACGGGATTTATTATTGATGGCTACTTACAAGGTGTCGCCTCGATGGTTGATAACTTTGTTCCTATGGCGCTCTATCGTGCTGACACAGATTGGCTCAGTTGGTGGACAGTCTTTTTCTGGGGCTGGTTTATTGGTTACGGACCGATGATGGCGATCTTTATTGCACGCATTTCACGTGGACGCACAGTACGCCAATTGATTCTTGCGATTAGTATCGCCGCTCCGCTGATCACCTGTTTTTGGTTTAGTATTGTTGGCGGCAGTGGATTGGCTTTTGAATTGGCTAACCCAGGCGTTATTGCTCAAGGTTTTGAAGGGTTTAACTTACCTGGTGCATTATTGGCAATCACCGCTCAACTGCCCTTCCCGACCTTAATGGCTTTGCTATTTCTGGTGTTAACCACCACCTTTATTGTCACTACTGGGGATTCAATGACCTACACGATTAGCGTCGTGATCAGTGGTGAGGCTAATCCTAATGCTGCGATTCGAACCTTTTGGGGCGTAGTGATGGGAGCGATGGCGATCGTTCTGATATCAATGGGAGAAGGGAGCATTTCAGCGCTACAATCTTTCATTGTCATCACCGCCGTACCCGCTTCACTGATTTTACTGCCTTCACTATGGCAAGCGCCTAAAATGGCGACTCAAATGGCCAAAGACCAAGGTATATTTATGAAATAACAAAGGGGCTAAAAGCTAATGCCAGT
>NZ_WXWK01000136.1:0-6074 GCF_009904835.1 Vibrio sp. V33_P6A3T137
TATTCTACGTGTGAAGTAGAAATAGTAATACCGCGCTCACGCTCTTCTGGAGCGTTATCGATTGACGCGAAGTCTTTCGCTTCACCGCCGTATACTTTTGCAAGTACAGTACAGATAGCTGCTGTTAGAGTGGTTTTACCGTGGTCAACGTGGCCGATAGTACCAACGTTTACGTGCGGTTTCGTACGTTCAAATTTTGCTTTAGACATGAGTTGTCCCTCTAGGTACGGATGTATGTGGCTTTGTTTATGACCACGCAACCAAAAAAAGTTCGGTAATAATTATATAGTAAAAGGAAATCTTTGCTTAGAACTGGTGCTGATAGGCAGACTCGAACTGCCGACCTCATCCTTACCAAGGATGCGCTCTACCACCTGAGCTATATCAGCACTCTAAAATGAGTGGAGCGGGCAGCGGGAATCGAACCCGCATCATCAGCTTGGAAGGCTGAGGTAATAGCCATTATACGATGCCCGCAACACGTAACTCTGTGAGCTATTTCCTTTACAATATGGTGGAGGGGGACGGATTCGAACCATCGAAGGCGGAGCCGGCAGATTTACAGTCTGCTCCCTTTGGCCACTCGGGAACCCCTCCAAATTTTTATCTTCCGATTAAAGAAGATGGTGCCGACTACCGGAATCGAACTGGTGACCTACTGATTACAAGTCAGTTGCTCTACCTACTGAGCTAAGTCGGCATAAGTGGGGCGCATTCTATTGAATGATCTAAGCGCTTGCAAGTCTAATCGGCAAAAAAAAGCATTTTTTATTCGGCCCGAGCTGATTCGCTGTTTTTTTATTCATTTTTTTGCTTAATCGCCAATTCTCGTGCGTTTCTGATTTGCAATCTCAGTAGCATATTGTATGTTGCCTACTTCTTCTAATACTACGACTGAACCTTTTATGAGCCCATATTTGTCTTTTGCTCGTCACCAATGGGCTGAGTTACGTAACTCAGTCACCATGACTCTGTCAGAACATGATCTGCAAGAATTACAAGGTATTAATGAAAGCCTTACGATGAAAGAAGCGGTAGAAATTTATCTCCCTTTGGCAAGATTATTAAATTTGTATGTTGCGGCCAGACAAAGTCGTAATACCGTTCTCAACCAGTTTTTAGGTCATGCAGAGAAAGCACCGCCATTTATAATCGGTATTGCAGGTAGTGTAGCGGTAGGTAAAAGTACGACAGCTCGCTTATTGAGAGCATTGCTCTCTCGTTGGGATAATCATCCTAAAGTTGAGTTAATCACGACTGATGGTTTTCTGTATCCTAATAGAATCTTGCATGAACGGAATATCATGCATAAAAAAGGCTTTCCAGAATCATACGATATTCGACGCTTGGTGCAGTTTGTCTCTGATGTAAAAGCGGGACAACCTCATGTTACTGCGCCCATTTACTCGCATTTAACTTACGATATCACTTCTCAACAGAAAATTGTCGATCGGCCAGATGTCTTAATTATTGAAGGGTTAAATGTATTACAAAGTGGCATGGATTACCCTCATGATCCACATCGGGTCTTTATCTCTGATTTTTTAGATTTTTCTATCTATGTTGATGCCGATGCTGAATTAATTGAAAAATGGTATATCGATCGCTTTATGAAGTTTCGTCATGGGGCCTTTAAAAAGCCAGAATCATATTTCAATCACTATACACAGTTGACTGAGCAAGAAGCGAAAGCCAAAGCGCAACATATATGGAACTCAATCAATGGTAAAAATCTTCAAGAAAACATTTTACCCACCAAAGAGCGAGCTCAATTAATTTTAAGGAAAGGGCTTTGCCATAGTGTTGAAGAAGTACTATTACGCAAATAAATCAGACAATGCGATACTCTGGTTGACTTGAAAATGACTTGATCTAGTGAAGCTCAAACAGCACAACTTTAAAAAGTCATTTTCTACTCTAATATCAAGTTATTATGATAGAAGCTTTTCATCATTAATCGGTCGTTCAAAGGCAATAACTTATTCGTCATCACCTTTGCGTAAAGAAATCTCACCACCAAGATAACTTTTTATTCCTTCAGGCGTTTCAAGTAAAACACCACCACTCTGATCAATACCTCGCTCAATTCCAGTAATTTTATTCGGTCCAATGATGAGGTGAACTCGACGACCTAAAAAGTTATCCAACCGATTCCAACGCTCAACAAACTCTTGCATGCCGTGCTGTTCATAGTTCTCCAGTGATCGATTTAGAGCTTGTATAAGTTTAATCACCAATTGGTTGCGATCGATATCCTCTTGACCAAGCACTTGTGACAAACTGGTCCAAGGCTGATCAATAACTATATTTTCATCTTGCATAATCAGGTTCATACCGATACCGATCACTAAGTGAGCCGCTCCGCCCGCTTGTCCCGACATTTCAACCAGAATTCCTGCTAATTTACGGTCTTGATAATAAAGATCATTCGGCCATTTCAATTTAATCCCATTAAGGCCCATTTCCTCAAGTGCTTCTACTATCGCAACTCCAATGACGAGGCTTAAGCCCATCGCGGCAGCCATACCTGCGTCTAAACGCCAGTACATGGAGAAATAAAGGTTAGAACCAAAAGGCGAGACCCAATGCCGCCCCCGGCGACCACGACCCTTATTTTGATATTCAGCGATACAAACCGTTCCAGAGGAGATCATGTGCGAATTATCTAATAAATATTGATTGGTTGAATCAATAATAGGATGCAATTCAACGGGGTTAGTTACTTGAGAACGAATACGATGCTCATCCAACATCATCAGCGGTCGAGCAAGCTGATAACCTTTGCCTTGCACCCGATGAATATCCATTCCCCATTGTTGAATACCTTGAATATGTTTACTGATGGCTGATCGCGACATGCCAAGCCATTCCCCCAGAGACTCACCAGAGTGAAAATGCCCATCAGAGAGCATCTTTAATAGGCGTAACTTAACACTGTGATCTTTCATTATTTCGTCTCTATTAACGCTTGTAAGTGGGTTTCTGCGACTGAACCAATAAAGCGCACTTCATGCTCAAGAGGGACTTTAAACTTATCGTATACCGTCTTACAAATTTGCTGTGCTAAACCAATAATATCTCGTGCCGTTGCATTGTTCTTATTGATGATAACTAAAGCTTGCTTAGGATGAACTTGTGCTCCACCGAACGTATATCCCTTTAATCCCGCTTGTTCAATCAGCCAACCTGCGGCTAATTTAACACCTTGCTCTGTAGGATAAGCGACTAAATTTGGACACTGCTTTTTTAAAGTCTCAAACACGGCTTGATCAACCACTGGATTTTTAAAAAAACTGCCTGCATTACCCAATACGGCTGGATCTGGCAGTTTATCTTTTCTCACCTGACAAACGGTATGATAAATCTCTTCCGCCGAACAAGTCGCAGGCAACGATTGGAGAGGGCCATAAGACAAAAGAGGTTGCCAATCTTTAGCTAAACGTAATCCCACGGCAACCACAAGCGCTTTACCGTATAAACCTTGTTTAAAGATAGAGTCACGATAACCAAACTGACACTCAGAAACACTTAATCTTTTAATGGTGAGACTCGCTAAACATAAGTAGTCAACATAGTGACAAACCGCTTTGAACTCTACGCCATAAGCACCAATATTTTGAATGGGCGCAGAACCAGCACAGCCTGGGATCAAGGCTAAGTTTTCTAATCCTGGTAAACCTTGCTGAATAGACCACTCAACTAACCTCGGCCAATCTTCTCCGCCGGCAACATGTAAGTAGTGAAAGTCAGCATCTTGTCTATGCTCAATACCTAACAGGCGATTGACCATCACCAAGCCTTGATAAGGCTCGGTAAATAATACATTGCTTCCCTTGCCTAACATCAATTTCGGCCGCTCAGCCCACTCATCAGATTGATGCAGTACAATCAGATCATCGACAGATTCAATTACCGCTAAATATTGGCAAGTCTGATCAAGACCGAAAGTATGATAAGACTTAAGATTTGCATTATGGTGTAGTTGCATGAGACTCTTTGCCTAAATAAAACTCATGCTATTCTACAACAGATACTTTGATAAGACAGATGCAAATACCAATTCTTCACTTTGAGCACGTAGAGACGCTAAAACTACCACTGATTAAACGTTTTTATAAACAGCACTATCCATCAGCTAAACCGAAAAGTGATGAGCTGATCATCGCGGCTTATGAAAACCACCATATCAAAGCCGTTGTTCGTTTTCGCTCAATTGCTGATTATCGATTATTGACCGGAATGGCCGTGGTGAGTGAGGAACGTTCAAAAGGGATTGGCCAAGCATTATTGATCTACTGCAAAAAAAACATACTGAAACACAATGACTATTGTTTTGCTTATCCGCATCTGACATCCTTTTATACACTTGGTAATTTTTATACTCAGCGTCCAGACCAGCTTCCTGCAGAATTGCGAACACTGCTTACGCGCTACCAAGCAAGTGGTAAATCTCTTATTCCGATGATGTATAAAGATGACTTATGTTAAGAATAGAGCTCTTTTATAGCTATCATTCACGTTATTTTGGTAATATACCCTGCTCGCAATTTTGCACATACGTAAGGTAAAGCATCACTATGATTGCTCGTAGAAATACAGTCGAACAACTGCCCACTATTGCGCAAGATCCTAATAAGTTTGATGTATTGCTGTCAGCTCAAGAGTTTCATACTCATCTTATTGAGTCTATTCGTCTAGCCAGTAAACGCATCTATATCGTGGCCTTATACCTAGAAAACGACGATGCCGGACGGGAAATACTCACAGAACTTTATAACGCTAAACAGCGTAATCCAGGATTAGACATTCATATTTGTGTCGATTGGCATCGAGCTCAGCGCGGGTTAATCGGTGCTGAGGCCTCTGCAGGGAATGCAACGCTGTATTGTGACTTTAAACAGCGTTACCCCCATGCTATCACTGTACATGGCATTCCGGTTCGCGGAAGAGAAGTGTTTGGCGTGTTACACCTCAAAGGCTTTATCATTGATGATCAAGTAATCTATAGTGGTGCTAGTATTAATAACGTTTATCTTCACTATCAAGAACGTTACCGATTCGATCGCTATCATACCTTAGATAACCCATCTCTCGCTGATACGATGGTTAACTTCATTCAAGACACATTATTGGCTCATCCAGCCGTTAATGAGCTGTCTTGTGCTGATAGACCAAAAACAAAAGAGATCAAAACCGATATTCGTCAGTTCCGCGCTACGCTTACGGAAGCGAGCTACGACTTTTCGGCACAAGCGATTAATGCCGATCAAGTCGGTGTGACTCCACTTGTTGGTATTGGTAAGCGTCGAAATCATCTAAACCAGACTGTGATTGACCTACTTGCTCAGGCTGAACAAGAAATCTATATCTGTACACCCTATTTTAATTTTCCGCCTTCCGTGGCAAAAGAAGTAAAAAAAGCGATTAAACGAGGAGTCACCGTTCATATTATTGTCGGAGACAAAACTGCGAATGATTTTTATATAGCGCCTTCACAAGATTTCAAAACCATTGGCGGTTTACCTTATCTCTATGAACTCAATCTACGTCGCTTTGCAAAGATTAATGAAGCCAATATCGCTAGTCGAAAACTGTCGATTCATTTATGGAAAGATGGTGACAACAGTTTCCACCTAAAAGGTATCTGGATAGATAAACGTTATATGCTGATCACTGGCAATAATCTTAACCCAAGAGCATGGAAACTCGATTTAGAAAACGCGTTACTTATCCACGATAAACACGGACATCTCGTTGATAAATTTAGTAAAGAGATGGATAACATTTTACAGCATACGCAATTAGTCTGTACCTACAAACAAATTGAGAAGCTCGATAGTTATCCTGACGTCGTACAACGACTAATGAAAAGAATTACGCGTGTTAAAGCTGACCGAGTATTAAAGCAAATTCTTTAAAGAAAATAGCAGAAAGAAGCCGATAGTGATTCACTATCGGTTTTTTATTACTGATGAATCATTTTAATACAACACTCATACCGCAATCTCTGTATTCTGTGCTCCAACAGATAGCCAAAGAAAAGTTCCAATGGCTCCATTCTACTCTCTTCACAC
>NZ_WXWK01000014.1:0-5932 GCF_009904835.1 Vibrio sp. V33_P6A3T137
CCAGCTAGGGATCGTCGCCTTGGTGAGCCATT
The DNA here is from genome assembly GCF_009904835.1 of Vibrio sp. V33_P6A3T137. Lineage (NCBI taxonomy): Bacteria > Pseudomonadati > Pseudomonadota > Gammaproteobacteria > Vibrionales > Vibrionaceae > Vibrio > Vibrio sp. V33_P6A3T137. Next base: position 33 of record NZ_WXWK01000014.1, read on the forward strand.
ACCTCACCAACTAGCTAATCCCACCTGGGCATATCCTGACGCGAGAGGCCCGAAGGTCCCCCTCTTTGGCCCGTAGGCATCATGCGGTATTAGCCATCGTTTCCAATGGTTATCCCCCACATCAGGGCAATTTCCCAGGCATTACTCACCCGTCCGCCGCTCGTCAGCAAAGAAAGCAAGCTTCCTTCCTGTTACCGCTCGACTTGCATGTGTTAGGCCTGCCGCCAGCGTTCAATCTGAGCCATGATCAAACTCTTCAATTTAAGTTCTTTTTGGCTCAATGAATACTGACTTTAAATTACCTAGCTCCTATAAATAGAAGCGTAATTCAAAGCTATTATCGTTCCAACAGAACGATAATGAATTGACTGTGCCGATAGTGCTAAAAGCGCTATCAATTTGGTCACTCAGTTCATTGAAACCGAAGTGCTTATTGCTAAGCATTTTGATTATCATCAACGAGTGCCCACACAGATTGATTGGTTTAAATTGTTAAAGAGCTGGCTTGCGAATCTCTCGTTGAGCTTCGAAGCGGAGGTGAATTCTAGCGAGTTAATTTGAAGAGTCAAACACTTTTTCAAATTTTCTTTTTTAGAAGCTTTCCCTCAACCAACACTGCCTGAAGCCTTGCGGCGTCTGCTGTGTCAGTGAGGGCGCATTATAGGGAGTTAGTTTAGCTTAGCAAGTACTTTTTTCTATTAATTTTCCGTTCGCTCAAAAAGCCATCGGATCATTAATTTTTGAATAAAATTCCAACATTTGAAGAGGGTCACAGCAATCGATTGGAAAAACTCCAAGCATAAACGTAAGATTCATGTGTCTATATTGTTAATCTTAGATACGCCTCTTACTTTCATTCTGATTAAGTAGTATTTCAATATGAGCTCGAATAAATCTACATTATTTATTGTTGCACTGGCTATCATTGGTGCACTGGTTTTTTCTCTATTATCGATTCATCCCGCGGTAAGTTTTGTTATTGGTGTTATTTCTGCCGCGATCACTCTGCAAGTTTTATCAAATCCTTCCGTAGTATCAGTGAATGCTCCATCAACCGAGGAGTCATCCAGTAATACAAAAACGCTTTACGTCGGAAACCTACCCTATAAAGCTAATGAATCGGATGTGCGTGATTTGTTTGCTCAATACGGTGATGTGTTTGCGGTCCGATTAATGAAAGATAAACGCACAGGAAAACGCCGAGGGTTTGGATTTGTAGTCATTGCCACGGCCCATGCCTCTGCGGCGATTAATGCACTCAATGAAAAAGACTATATGCAGCGCACACTCAAAGTGAGAGTTGCTAATGATCCAAAACATCCAGATGAGGAAATGGACGAACAGGATTAAAGCCCATTTTAATTAAGTTCGCATTCAGAGCGCTCTCTTTCCAAGGGGGCGCACTGGCGAAAATCGTGTGCGGATGCTGATGCTTTAAGCTAGGTTCTACATCAAGCAACTGCTGTACTCGACGAGCTATCGCCTGACCAGAATCAATCAACATCACATCATCACCTAATACTTGTTGAATCTCTGCTTTAATGAGTGGGAAATGGGTGCATCCTAATACCGCAACATCTATCCGCTGAATCAGTGGACTTAAAATCGTCGCCAATTCCTCTTTATCGACGTCTTGCCCGCGCAGCTTCTCTTCCGCCATATCAACTAAACGTGTCGACCCAAGCAGTTCAACACTTTTTTTACTCGAAAAATTACGGATTAAATCATGTGTGTATTGTCTTGTGATCGTTGCGGGAGTAGCAATCAAGCCAATCGCTTTATGGGCAACGAGTGAGGCTGGCTTTATCGCAGGAACCACGCCTACAACCGGAATGGATAATTTGGCACGCAGCATGGGGAGTACAATAGTACTAGCGGTATTACAAGCTATCACTACTAAATCAAAAGATTGCTGTTTGACTAATGAAATAATTAAACGCTCAACACGGTTAAGCAAAACTTCCTGCGCTAATTCGCCATAAGGATACGCGGCGTTATCAAACAAATAGGTATAATCAAGCTGTGGTAATAGTGAAACTATCTCTTGATAAACTGACAATCCACCAACACCTGAGTCAAAAATTAGAACCTTATGTGACAACTGTTGCTGCATACTACACCCCAAGAAGAAAGAGTCAGTGATCATACTCCCTCTTTATCATTAGGCAACCACTCTCACTGTAATGAAATAGTAATATTATGAGTATGGTTTGTCAGATAGTTCTAAAAAATAAGACCGCTGTAAGGCGGTCTTATTTTTTAGAACTGGTAACTGGCGTTTAGGTAAAAGGCCCGCTCTGGGGCACGATACCCGAGCGCACTTTGATACTGCTCATTAAAGAGATTTTCTATCCGACTACGAATGACCATGGTATCACTTAACCAGTAGCCTACAGACACATCCCACAGGTTAGTGGAGTGAATATAATCGTTACTGGTTGGCTCTGGTATAGGCAAGTCTAGGCGCTTACCCGTATAGGTATAAGTTGTATTTATATCGAAGTTACCCAATTGTATGGCAGTAATCCACTTGTAGTTTTCTTTTGCCCGACGAGCCAACTGCACATGATTATCATCTTTATGATCTTTGTACTCCGCCACTAAAGTATGATTGATTGGACCCGTATCAAAGTTCACTTCCAATTCCACCCCTTTAATTCGTGCATCGGTATTCAAAGTGCATCCTCCCCAATTCACCACATCACACACGGCACCGTTAGGATCAGAATACCAGATAATCAAATTATCCACCTGGTTGTCATAAGCCGATACACTCACTCGCGCTAATGGATAAGTGATATCGAATCCTATCTCACTATTCTTAGACTTTTCTGGTTCAAGATCAGGTGCCGTTGATAAATCGGTGTAACTCGGTGCTTTAAATGCTGTGCCATAGCTGGCCCGCATACGATAATGATCGTTAACTTGATAACCGGCAGCGAAAGACCAAGTGGTGTAGTCATCATATTTATCATGCTTATCGTGACGAATATTCGCTTCAAAAACCCAATCACTCACCGTCAGTTTGCCAGAACCAAAAATACCGTAGGTATCTCGGCTTTCTCCCGCCAACACATGACGACTACCATAACTGAGCGCATCATGGTCTAATTTTTCCCAGCGGCCATCAATACCCGCTCCAAGTTGAATAATGTCATTCAGCTGATAAAGGTTCGCCCATTGCGTCTGGGTAAGATCGATGTTCGCCTTGGTATTAGCATTATTTTTACCCTCGCTTTGGGTATAATCGAGTTTTTCTGTTTGCTGATAATTAAGCATCAACAAACTTTTTAAGCGCTTCCCTTCGTAATTCATCTTCCCAGTAAAACTCTGGTTGTCGGAAAAACTGTGGTAGAGCGTACCGGAAGAATTGTATTCTACATCACTGTCAAACCAGCTAGCTGATACATACCCCAACCAGTTCTGATTGAAGCGATGTTCATAGCCGCCCATCAAATTCTGGCTTTCATAACCATAGTCCACACCTGTCTGCGGACTTTTTATATCGTAACCATCGGTTTTCTCAAAACCTGCAGAAAGTTGTAGATGCCCCAGCTCATTCACATCCGTCCTCGTGACCACTTCACCTTTACGGGATTGGTTGCTGCCAACACCAAGCGTCACTTGCTTGAGATTATTTCCACGATGAGAGCGAGTGATAATATTGATCACACCACCGATAGCATCAGATCCATACATCGCGGCACCAGAGCCACGAATCACCTCTAAACGCTCAACTAAGCCAATTGGAAAACGATTAATGGCAACCCCACCAGCGGCTGAATCAATCCGAACTCCATCCACTAAAATGAGAACATGACTGCTATTGGTACCTCGCATAAAAACAGAAGCCGTATGCCCTCGACCACCATTTTGAGCTATCTCGATTCCGGGTACTCGACGTAAAACCTCCGTCAAAGATCGCGCTTGATATTGTTCAATTTCTTGGCGTTCAATCACCGTTGTTGCCGCCAGTACCGATACCTGCTTTTGCTCAAACCGATTGGCTGTTATCACCATGGTCTCATCAACGGGTAAACTTTGGGCATAGGTAAGAGAGCAATAAGAGAGCGCTGACATCATCGCCAGGCTTAGATAAGATTTATTCATTATGTTGTTATCCTAAAACGCGTAGATTCTCCTGAGCAAAACACCACTGCTGGCCCAGTTGCTGGCAGGTATTCGGACTCGAGAGCATTAACCTAATAACTCGACTTCCCACCATTAGGCAGTGTCTTGATGAGCGTTCGTTCTCCCTTACCGCTGCGCGTCAGTTCTGGATTTACACCAGATTCCCTTTTCAGAATTTAGCCATCTAGGCAGCTAAATATCACCAGCTATAATGATACTATTGACCAATGGTGAGCTTGTCTAGTATCACCGATGATAATCAAGTGATTTGTCATTACCTTAAACTTGGTAAATCACCAACAAAACTGGACATGTAGGTCAGATTGAATAAAATCTGCGCTCTTTCAATAAATGCACCAGTAAAAGGTAATACCATCATGGCGACGCTTGACGTAAATCCTGAACATTATTCAGCACAACTGGCTGAGAAAATCACCCGCCTTACTGAAATGTTTCAGCCCTATCACGTCCCAAAGCTAGAAGTATTTGAATCTCCAGAGCAATATTACCGGATGCGCGCAGAGTTTCGGGTTTGGCATGAAGGGGATGAAATGTATTACGTCATGTTTAATCCAACTACTCGAGAAAAGTATCGAGTTGATCAGTTCCCCGCCGCCAGCCGTTTAATTAACGACCTAATGCCACTGTTAATAGAAGCGATGCAAGGTAATAAAACATTGCGTCACAAACTGTTTCAGGTGGATTTTTTATCAACCTTGAGTGGCGAGCTATTAGTTTCTTTGATCTACCATCGTCAGCTTGATGAAGCATGGACATCTGAGGCTAAGCAACTCAAACAACGACTGAACGATGAAGGCTTTAATCTCAACGTGATCGGACGAGCTCGGAAAATGAAAATTGTCCTAGACCGAGACTATGTCGTAGAAAAACTACACGTTAACGATAAAGCATATCTTTACCAACAAGTTGAGAATAGCTTTACCCAACCCAACGGAAAAGTTGCCGAGAAGATGCTCGAATGGGCAGTAGACTGCACGCAAGAAAGCCAAGGTGATCTACTAGAGTTGTATTGTGGCAATGGTAATTTCTCGCTCGCTCTCGCGCAAAATTTCGATCGCGTATTAGCGACAGAATTAGCGAAGCCTTCAGTAGAGTCCGCACAATACAATATTGCCGCGAATCATATAGACAATGTGCAAATCATTCGTATGTCTGCGGAAGATTTTACTCAAGCGATGGAAGGCAAACGCGAATTTAATCGCTTAAAAGAGGCTGGCATTGATCTTAAAAGTTACCGCTGTAACACTATTTTTGTTGATCCGCCGCGTGCAGGAATGGATGTTGATACCTGTAAAATGGTACAAGGGTATGAGCGTATTTTGTATATTTCTTGTAATCCTGAGACCTTAAAAGAGAACCTAGATATTTTATCTACTACGCATAACATCACTCGCTTCGCTTTATTTGATCAATTCCCGTACACCCACCACATGGAAGCAGGCGTGATGCTAGAGCGTAAAGCATAAAAGAAATTAACGAGCCTAACGGCTAATGCCAGTCAGTTAAGCTGACTGGCTTTCTTTTTATTGGGGTATTTCTTTGCCTTTGGTTTTATTGCTCTCGGATATATCCGCTCTTCTCGTTTAATGGGCAAGACATGGTGTATCGCCTCTTCCTGCAAGTGAGTAATGCGCTTAGGGATTGTTCCCGCCGACTCCAACCAGAACCCCAAAATTACGTGAATAATAGAGTGAGCACACGTTGTGAAGCTCAGTTGGTTGGGGTAGATGCCAGGCACAGCTTTAGCC
>NZ_WXWK01000109.1:0-5859 GCF_009904835.1 Vibrio sp. V33_P6A3T137
CAGTGTTGCAGAGTACTGTTCAGCCACCGCTTGAACAATATTGTTCACTGCAGCAGTGATATCCGCATCTTCTAGCGTTCGCTCTGCCGATTGTAAGATAAGCGCAATAGCTAAACTTTTCTTACCCTCCTCAACACCTTTACCAACGTAAACATCGAACAGTTTAGCATCGCGTAATAACGAGCCACCCGCCGATTGACAAGTAGCAACGATGTCACCAGAAGCAACATTTTGATCGACAACCAGAGCAATATCACGGCGATTTGCAGGGAACTTAGATAGAGCGACGGCTTCAGGGATCACTTTGGTATTAATCGCTGACCATTCGATTTCAAATACGATTGTACGACCATTTAAACCAAATTTACGCTCAAGTTCTGGATGAACGGTACCAATCACGCCGATCTCTTTACCATCCAGCACAATCGCAGCCGCCTGACCAGGATGCAATGCCGGATGCTGCGTTGCCGTAAACTGATAAGCTCGGCCATTCGCAGTTAAATCGAGGATTGCTTCTACATCGCCTTTTAAATCAAAGAAATCAACGCTAGCCGTTTCCATGTTCCAATGTTCATCACCACGAGTACCAGCGATCACACCAGCCAGCATAGGCTCTTGACGCATACCATTTTCAGCAGCTTGATCGGGAATAAAACGCAAACCTTGCTCAAACAAGCGTACGCGCGGCTGTTGACGTTTCTGGTTGTGCACCACCGTATTCAGCAAGCCTTGGATTAAGCTAAGGCGCATCGCTGACATATCGGCAGAAATTGGGTTTGGTAAAATGAGGGGTTCTATATTCGGAACCACTAGTTTTTGCTGTTCCGGTTCAACAAAGCTATAAGTAATAGCTTCGTGATAACCACGATCCACTAACAAATCACGCACACGCTTGAGCGGTAAACGCGCTTCTTTGTGGGCATTCATATTCAATGCCGCTTGAGGAGCTTGATTAGGAATATTGTCATAGCCATAAATACGGCCGATTTCTTCAACTAAATCTTGCTCGATAGCGATATCAAAACGCCAAGTTGGTGCAGTCGCCTGCCAACCTTGTGACGTGATTTCTACTTGCATGCCAAGACGTTGTAGAATTTCGACCACATCGACATCGGCAATAGTATGGCCAAGTAAATTATCCAATGTCGTCCGACGTAGAGTCACTTGATTCGCACTTGGGAGATGCTGATCAGATTGTGCAGCAACAATAGGAGCTGCTTGACCACCACAAATATCAATCAATAGTTGGGTAGCACGCTCAAGAGCCGCTTGCTGTAACTCGTAGTCTACACCACGTTCAAAGCGCATCGACGAATCAGTATGTAATCCATAACGACGAGCACGGCCGCGGATATGATCTGGCGCGAAGAAAGCCGACTCTAATAACACATCTTGCGTGCTTGAACTTACCCCAGAATGCTCACCACCAAATACACCTGCAATCGCCAGTGGTTTGTTATGGTCAGCAATCAATAAGGTATCAGGATTGAGCGTCGCTTCTGTGCCATCGAGAAGAGTTAGCTTTTCATCTTGCTCAGCAAGACGTACCACAATACCGCCCTCAATCTTTGCCAAATCAAACGCATGCATTGGCTGGCCTTGCTCTAGCATCACATAGTTAGTGATGTCGACAATCGGATCGATCGAACGAATACCGCAACGGCGTAACTTTTCCTGCATCCATAATGGAGTGGCGGCGTTCACATTAACGTTTTTGACAATTCGCCCTAGATAACGCGGACAAGCAGCAGGTGCTTGGATATCAATCGTTAGGGTATCGTTAATTGACGCCGCTACAGGAGCAACCGATGGCTCAATAATATCCAGACGGTTAAGTACGCCAACTTCACGCGCCAATCCACGCAAGCTGAAACAATCAGCACGGTTAGCCGTAAGGTCGACATCGATAGTGACATCATTAAGACCTAAAAACTCACGAAAATCACAGCCAATCGGCGCATCTTGCGCTAATTCCATAATCCCGTCTGATTCAATGTCAATCCCTAACTCTGAGAATGAACACAACATGCCGTGAGAAGGCTGGCCACGTAATTTGGCTTTCTTAATTTTGAAATCGCCAGGCAGTGCAGCACCAACGGTAGCAACCGCGACTTTCAAGCCTTGACGGCAGTTGGCTGCGCCACAAACGATATCGAGTAATTCGTCTTCACCGACATCGACTTTAGTGATACGCAGTTTATCAGCGTCAGGATGTTGACCACATTCAACCACTTGGCCAACTTTAACGCCGTTAAACACGCCAGCAACAGGGAGAACGTCATCGACTTCTAACCCTGCCATAGTAATTTGATGAGTCAATTCGTCAGTGCTAACCGCAGGGTTTACCCACTCACGAAGCCAAGATTCGCTAAATTTCATAGTGATAAGCCTCTGGATTACTTGAATTGTTTAAGGAAACGCAGGTCGTTTTCGAAAAACGAACGTAGATCGTTCACGCCATAACGCAACATCGTTAAACGCTCTACTCCCATACCAAAGGCAAAACCTGAGTACTGCTCAGGGTCAATACCGACACTGCGCAATACATTAGGATGAACCATACCGCAACCCAGTACTTCTAACCATTTACCGTTCTTACCTTTCACATCCACTTCAGCGGAGGGCTCGGTAAAAGGAAAATAAGATGGGCGGAAACGCACCTCAACTTCTTCTTCAAAGAAGTTGCATAGAAAATCGTGTAAAATGCCTTTAAGTTGAGCAAAGTTAACCTTTTCATCGACCAACATGCCTTCGACTTGATGGAACATTGGCGTATGAGTCTGATCATAATCATTACGATACACACGACCTGGAGCAATAAAGCGGAACGGTGGTTTACCGTTTTCCATCGTGCGGATCTGTACGCCAGAAGTGTGAGTACGCAGCATCAAATCAGGATTAAAAAAGAAGGTATCGTGATCGGTACGCGCCGGATGATCGGCAGCAATATTTAACGCATCAAAGTTATGGAAGGCATCTTCAACCTCAGGGCCAGACTCAACGCTAAAGCCTAATTCACCAAAAAAGTTTTCGATGCGTTCAATCGTGCGAGTGACTGGGTGTAAACCACCATTATCAATACGGCGACCAGGTAAAGTCACGTCAATCGTTTCAGCCGCCAACTTCGCTTCTAATTCGGCGCGTTGTAAAGCATCTTTACGCAGTGAAATCGCTTTTTGTACGGTTTCTTTGGCAACGTTGATCTCTTGACCTGCGGTACGACGCTCTTCTGGTGGTAATTTACCTAGGCTTTGCAGTTGAGCCGTTAGCTCACCCTTTTTGCCCAGATAATGAACACGCACTTCATCCAGTGCAACTAACGACTCCGCAGCATTAATAGCTGCTGTCGCGTTAGCAATAATCTGTTGTAGATGTTGCATTGTTTCCTCGTCTGCTGATGCGCAGTTTCCTTAAGGCACCCGTGAGGGAATTAAGGGATTCTTGGGGTTTTTAGTAAGCTGTACATAGTAACGAAAGCCGCTGTCAAAGCCAAATTGAAATCACATTTCCTTCATTTTTTGCGTGTTTATTCATCGCTAACTCATCAAGTTAGGCAGTTGCAAAATAACTTTTAGTTATAGTGATTTTGTCATAAATTGATTTTGTTCAAATGACGCTGCCCGTTATGGTTAGACCCACAAAGATTATAACCAGAGGTTGATAATGCCATTAACAATTTTACCCATTGAAGCAGAACACGATGCCTCAATTTGCCAAATTATTAAACAAGTCGGTGCTGAATTTGGTGCGGTCGGCGAAGGTTTTGGACCTGCTGATGAAGAAGTTTTAACTATGAGTAAGTACTACACTCAGGATAGACATAGTCTATATCTTGTTGCCCTGTTGGATAATGATATTGTTGGAGGGGGTGGAATAGCACCATTTCAAGATAGTAGGAGTGTTTGCGAATTAAAAAAGTTGTTCTTACTAGCCAAAAGCCGGGGTCACGGCGGCGGAAGAATCATCGCCGAACGCTGTCTAGAATTTGCTAAATCTCAAGGGTTTCAGTACTGTTATCTTGATACCCTTTCTAGTATGTCTTCAGCTATCGCATTGTATGAACGATTAGGTTTTGAGCACCTATCAAAACCTCTCGAAGGTACTGAACATGGTGGCTGTGATGTTTGGATGATGAAAAAGTTATAATCAGGATACTATGCATAACTACAAATTGCTGCCGACCCTATATGCCCTATTAGAGACCAAAAATCTCACTGATGCAGCTAAAAAACTGAACGTTACTCAACCCGCTATCAGCAAAACGCTTAAACAACTGCGCGAAGAGTTTCAGGATCCGTTACTTATCAGGCAAGGACAGCAATTTATATTAACCAAACGGGGAGAATCATTACTGGCACTTCTCCCCTCCGTATTTACACAACTGGAACAACTTTATCAACCTGCCGATTGTGAAGTGCATAAAATTCAGCGGCCATTTAATCTCGCGCTCAATCATTTTATTTCACCAGATATTCTGCCCCAACTTTGCCGAGAATTTCATCAGCAAGCCCCCAGAGCTAGACTCAATACAACACTATGGCAAGATCGTGCACTCAGCGAGTTAGCGGAAAGCCAAGTAGATTTACTCGCCACATTATCTGTTATTGTTCCTGAAAACTTACATGGTAAAAAATTAGCCAGTGATCAGTATGTCGTCTGTCGTTGGTCACAGCGTATCGAGCAGAATACAACACTCACACTTGATGACTACTTTCGAGCAAGGCATATTTTAGTCAGTGGACTTCATACGGAAAGCTTACAAGTTGATACGTTATTTCAACGCTATCGAAAAAAACGTCGGATCTTTGCCACGTTACCTTCAATTCGTCTTGCCATTGAAACCATGATTGGTACCGACTGCTTGGTTACGTTACCATTACATATCGCCGCTCAATATGCCCAAGGGCACCCAGTGACCCTTTTTCCTACGCCTTATGAGCTGCCTCAGCACGATTATTACTTACTTTGGCATGCAAAACACCATCACTCACTTGGACATCGCTGGTTTCGTGAATTCTGCTATCAGTTTTTTAAACAAGATATCAAAGACAAACAAGATATTGGCTACTCACTACTGGTCTCTTAGTCACTGCTTGTGTACTCCAGTATTGAATAGGTTTCCTAGGCTATAGTTCAATCAATCGGACATCAGCAAATCTGGATATGATGCTATCTATTAAAACGTAAGTCTTTTTCAACAGAAAACAGTTAACATAAAAAAAGCCCAACCATTTTTGGCTGGGCTTTTTTATTTTGGAGCGACACACGAGGTTCGAACTCGTGACCTCAACCTTGGCAAGGTTGCGCTCTACCAACTGAGCTAGTGTCGCATTAAGCAAGTGACGTTATCACGTTGCTCTTTATAAATGGTGCCCCGGGCCGGACTTGAACCGGCACGACTCGAAAGTCGAGGGATTTTAAATCCCTTGTGTCTACCAATTTCACCACCAGGGCACACTAATTTTTTAATCTCAGCACCGCTTTCGCCATACTGATATAATCTGGAGCGACACACGAGGTTCGAACTCGTGACCTCAACCTTGGCAAGGTTGCGCTCTACCAACTGAGCTAGTGTCGCAATGGAGGCGCGTCCCGGAGTCGAACCGAGGTTCACGGATTTGCAATCCGCTGCATGGCCACTCTGCCAACGCGCCTTCGAAACTCAAACCGCTTGCTTCTTTATCGCGTTGCTCTTGAGTACGGGATGCATTCTACGGATTCGATGCGATCAGTCAATAGAATTTTTTTGCTTTTTGAATCGTTTGATTACTTTGCATTCAAAAATGGTTTTTTTGTTTGTTTTTTTAGCAAAAAGTCTCTATTTATCCAGAACATAACGAGCAAAAATCCATTTTTACT
>NZ_WXWK01000044.1:0-5554 GCF_009904835.1 Vibrio sp. V33_P6A3T137
AGCATAATCAGCCCTTAATTATTTTCATAATTCTGAATAAACGATGACAATTTAGGTTATTGTCAACCCATAAAATGGAACCGCTCCCATGAAGGTGGGGGTTAATAATTTAATTATTATTAAACCGAAACCAAAGCATTCAAATTCTCTCTAATCGACTGTGTCATTATTTATGATGACAACGCGGTTTGACTAGATGACAAAAATAGAACCCAAAGTTACCAATAAGGGAACAGTAATGCTTAATGAATTAAAACGTATTGCCATATTTAATAAAGTGGTCGAATGTGGTTCCTTCACATTAGCGGGAGAGTCACTCGGCATGGGGAAATCCAAGGTCAGTGAACAAGTCACTCTATTAGAAAAAAAACTCAATGTGCGGCTACTTCATCGAACAACCAGAAAAATTAGTTTGACCACCGAGGGAAGCACTTTTTATCAATACAGCCGTGGCTTACTGAATATCGCCGATCAAGCGCTGGGGGCGGTGAATCATTTAGCGTCAGAGATATCAGGAACAATTCGTATTGGAACGACGATTGACGTTGGAACCTTTCTGATCAATCCATTATTAAATGAATTTTATCAACAGTATCCACATGTCAATTTTGATCTTTGCTTAGATGATGGTCTGCAAGATATGGTCGAATCTAACCTCGATTTAGTGATTAGAATTGGCGAGTTGACGTCATCGTCGATGGTAGGCCGAGTGATTGCTCCTTTTGAATTAGGTATTTACGCCAGCCAAGATTATCTCAATAACGCCAAGCCGATCACTTGCCTAGACGATTTACAAGATCACGACTGGGTTTACCTCTCTCGGCTAAATTTACCGAATAATATTCTTACATTAACTAACCATAATGGGCAGGAGCAGCAAATAAAATTACAACCTAAGCACACCAGTAATGCGCCGCTGGGTGTTATGGCAATGATTCAAAATGGATTAGGGGTTGGCCCTATCGCTCATTTTTTAATTGATAAAATCCCCGGCCCATCGCTCATTCGGTTATTTCCCGATTTTTACCAAGTCAGCACAACAATGAATATTCTCTACCCAAGTCGCAAAAATATTCCGCCTCGTGTACGGTGCTTTATTGATTATTTGATAGCATCACTCAAAGTATGATGGAGAATAAATAACCCGACTATTTTTCCTCATAAAATGAGTCGTCGGTAACATCACTGGCGTTTAGATAGTCGATGAGTGGCAAAGAAATAAGCAAATCATTTGCGCCACCATCAACTGTCTTTTGGTGAGGACGATCATCGTCCTCACCGCTTAAAGCTCAGGTTGCACGAATAAACCATTCGATATTGCCTCGATACTGGTTGCTAACCACGCATTCAAATCAAGCAAATTATGGATTGAATAAATGTAGCCATCTGGACGTATTAATAACGCTTGGTCAGTGTACGGATTTTGACTTGTCCAATAAGGAGCATATTCTGCCCGCGAGCCAATTCGAATCACCTTAATAAACTCTGGCAAATTCAACTCATAATCGGTATCACTTGCGATCAATAATGTCCATTGACAATAATCCAGCAATGAATAAAGCCGAGTTTTTTGCGTTGGCGTATTGAATACAAAATCAAATATCCGCGTACCGACTAATCCTTGTTCACCATAACGAATGCCCATTCCGGTAATATTGCCCGAACGCTTCTCGACTATTTTCACGTAATCTTGCGCATGAGTATTCGTTGCAGAAAATTTGGTCGAGCGCACTAACTCACCCGAGCTGGCAATTACACTCTGGGCAACGGGTTGACGCTCCTCTTGATAGCTGGTTAACAGTGACTCATTCGTATGACCTTTTAGGACCATGTTCAGTTTCCAGATCAAATTAAACGCATCGGCTAATCCGGTATTCAAACCTTGCCCGCCATTGACAGAATGAACATGACAAGCATCTCCGGCTAAAAAGAGGCGATTTTCTATGTCATAACGCTCAGCAACGGACTCTTTGACCGCAAATTGAGAGAACCACACTCTCTTTTTAAACCTTAATTGATGTGGTGCCATGGCACGATTAATTTTTTCGATCACTTGCTCTACGGTAAAGTCATGCGTATCCATTCGGACATAAAAACGGTCGATGTCACCTTCACGAGGAATCCACGCGACATCCGAAGTCTCCGCTTGAAAGACAATAATTTCCGGGACTTTGGGGAAGTCACTATCAATAACTCCATCAATCACAGCCCAAATAATTTCCGGACGCACTATCTGGAAGGGAATAGTGAACCTCTGGCGAACAAACGACTGAGCGCCATCGGCACCAATCACAAAACGCGACTCAATGATCTCGCCATTGGTTAGCTCGGTCAGACACTTCTCTGGATGAATGACAATATCCTTCACCGATGTTTGACGCCATACAGGGGCATTCAATGAAGTAAGTTTATCGTCCAGTAGCTGCTCAAGATAAGACTGACCAAGCATCAAAAAATGCGGATGTAAGCAGCCTTCCAACGCTTCCCACCATGAAGATTGACGGGAAATAAATTGCCCATCTGCCCATACGGAACTGGTATTACAAGGCTTACCCAGTGGATACAGCGGCTCAAACAGATCGACAATTTCTAATAATTGTAACGTTCTCGCATTAAGCGCATCAGCACGACCAACCTGTAATGGCTCTGACGATTTATCAATGATAACCGTACTCAATCCACATCGCTGCGCTAAGTAAGCGCTCATTAAACCAACCGGACCTGCACCAATAATAACAATATCAACTACTCTTGCGGACATTCGTACGACTCCAAACTAGGGTTATGGTAAGGCGGATTGCTTAAAACCTGCACACGACGAATATGCCGTGGGGTATGTGATGTGAAAGCCTCGCGGCCATGCAATAAAGAGAAGTTATCAGTAATAACAATGTCTCCTGACTGCCACTCATGTGCATAGAAGTTGCGTGGGTCATACAAAGCGCGGCGTAAACTTTGATGGCACGCCATCGCTTCACTATCTGAAATGCCCGATAACGTGACATCTGGGGGATTCAATAAATCACCATTGTCGACCACATGGGGTTCGTTATAACGAATGACGTCATAGCCTTTATATGGATGAGGCATCACGATCGGAGAAACCGTTTTACTGTGATAAAACTCCATTTTACGTTGATAGTGTCCCGTCGCTTTCCGCCATAATGATCGCTCCTGCTCCGAAGCATTGTCTAAGGCAAGCATGGTATGACAAAACGTTGTCCGTCCACCATTACCGGGTAAGGGAGCTTCGACACATTGGAAAATCTGGTATTCTGGTACTTGCGGACGATACATACCATCCCAATGCATCGGCATGTAACTGCTGTCGAAAATATGATCTTCGGGCTGCTCTTTTTGAATCAGCTCAAGTACTCGGCCAAACGGCCATATGCTCACTTCTCCCCATTGCTCACAATAATCAGCAAAATCTTCAGCCTGTTCAAAAACCGTAAAGCCCCGTAAGAGCACGAGCTGATGACGCTCAAACAGATGGCGTAAGCTCGATATATCAAGCTCAACAACATGGGTAGAAGAGTGTTGCGCTTCAACCATAACCCCAAAAGGGTCGAGTGACGTTATTTTATAAGGCATTTCAACGGTCTCCATACTGGGTTAGTCAATACTTCTCCGTCAGATTATTCGCCTTCTGTATCGTATTGACTAGACAGCCAAAATAGAACCCATCGTTACTGATCAAGGAACAATCGCCTAAATGAGAGCTGAAACAAAACTTACATAGGTAAATGTTTAGGGAAGAAGCGAATAAGTTCCAGATGTAAGATCATAGGGGCACCGAAAAAGCATCCTCGTAAGAACAAGACAATGCTCAAAATCGAATACCTAAAAACCAGCATCCGAGCAAAGGTAGAACACCTGTTTCGCATTATCAAAGTCAGTTAGGGTTCATCAAGATACGCTCAAGGGACTGATGGCGTAGGCTTAAATTCAGGCCACAAACTGTATTGACCATGATGATTAATCAAGACGGTGAACTGATTTTCAGTATTATCAAAAGGATTAACGTATTGTTCAGACATGTCTAACTCCGTTTCGGCGGTAATGAAAAAAGGTAAGAGAGTCCATCGATGATGCCACCACGCCAACATAGACGTTCATGCCCGCCATCAAAGACTCGGTATTGAAGATTGTGTCGTTGAGCAGCGAGTTGGTGGTATAGGTCTAAGCTAAGATCGACCATGATGTCTTCGCCACTTCCTACTTCGATAAAAATGTTCAAACAGCAGTGACGACCCAGCCCTTGATGTATCTGTCGGCTCATGTCACTAAGAAGATGCGGTGACTCAGGTGGTACATAGTCACTAGGCGGTTTAACAAGAGAAAAATCTGGCCACCAAAATGATCCAGACTGACACACGACCGATCCAAAACGCTCAGGCCAATTCAATGCAGCGAACATAGCAGCCAAACCACCGAGGCTCTGACCGACGACCACGGTTTGCTCGGGGTCTTGACTAATGGTGAAATAACCCGAAATTAAAGGGAATAGTTCTTGTATCAGTGCTTGCCAAAACAGCGGATTACAACTGAGTTCTTCACTTCGCTGGTGGCCATCCACTTCATCAATCAACACATATAGGGCTTCTGGTAATACGCCTTGCTGAGTCGCACATGACAATGCGTCGTATATCGGTAGCGACTCAGACCAAAAACGGCCATCAAGAATAAAAACGACAGGCAATGTTTTCTGCGTATCGCGTGTGGTGGAATACAGCCATACACTGCGGCTGTTATTCAGTATCCTACTCTGCCAGTTGAGGGAGAAACTCGACTTAATGGTACGGTTACCGCCATTCTGATCAAAAATTTGCCAATAGATTTGCGACGGAGCATTAGGCATATGCAGCGGTGTTTTGCTCACTCCCCACAGGCAATGATCCAATCGGTTTCTGCCAAGCTCATCACGACAACTCAACGGAAATAGTTTTTTTAACCATTCACGGTGCTGAGCCCTTTTCTCTTGATAACTGCCAACATAACTTGGCTGACATAGTTGATGAGGGACTGGAATAAAAGAATAACCACCGCGCCAAGTGTGCTTAATAGAAGCGATATAAAACCACACGTCCGTACCTTCTATCTGAGAAAGCTTGGCCATAGTAAAACTGTGATGGTCGGTGACACCATTAATATCAATGTACACTTCTCGGATATCTGAACCTCTCGGTTCTCGCCAAATAAAGATCACATCAGCGTATTCATCCTCAGCATTCATCACTATCGGCATCCCTTCAAACGCCATTTGTTGCCACCACCTGTTATCGCCAATATTGCAACCATCGCGAGAAAGCCATCGACAAACCTGATGAAGATTTGGGTTGCTGTGTGCATTGGGTTCTTCAAACAACATGACTATTCCTATTCATCAACCACTCTCTTATTCATAAAAAACAAGTCAGCGGAATAAATTCACACCATCAATAATTGCAAATACTAACAATTATCATTAACATAATCATCCGCAATAATCTTTTACATAAAAACGGTTACAACATCAAACATTTTCCCTATTTTTAAAGGATTTCTTAATATG
>NZ_WXWK01000112.1:0-3529 GCF_009904835.1 Vibrio sp. V33_P6A3T137
TTATCAGTGGCGGAGCGGACGGGACTCGAACCCGCGACCCCCGGCGTGACAGGCCGGTATTCTAACCAACTGAACTACCGCTCCACATTGTCTTGTTACTCGATAAAGTCTGATTGACTGCTTTATTGAGTTTCTGTCTTCAGACCTTAGGTCTAAACACAAGTATTAAAGCCTGGCGATGTTCTACTCTCACATGGGGAGACCCCACACTACCATCGACGCTGTTTCGTTTCACTTCTGAGTTCGGCATGGAGTCAGGTGGGTCCAAAACGCTATGGTCGCCAAGCAAATTTGGTTAATTCGGAAAGCTGTTTTTCATTCTCTACACATTCAATGCACTTCTTTGAGTCCACCAAAACCCCTTGGGTGTTGTATGGTTAAGCCTCACGGGCAATTAGTACAGGTTAGCTCAACGCCTCACAGCGCTTACACACCCTGCCTATCAACGTTCTAGTCTCGAACAACCCTTTAGGACACTTATAGTGCCAGGGAGAACTCATCTCAGGGCTCGCTTCGCGCTTAGATGCTTTCAGCGCTTATCAATTCCGAACTTAGCTACCGGGCAATGCCACTGGCGTGACAACCCGAACACCAGAGGTTCGTCCACTCCGGTCCTCTCGTACTAGGAGCAGCCCCCTTCAATTCTCCAACGCCCACGGCAGATAGGGACCGAACTGTCTCACGACGTTCTAAACCCAGCTCGCGTACCACTTTAAATGGCGAACAGCCATACCCTTGGGACCGACTTCAGCCCCAGGATGTGATGAGCCGACATCGAGGTGCCAAACACCGCCGTCGATATGAACTCTTGGGCGGTATCAGCCTGTTATCCCCGGAGTACCTTTTATCCGTTGAGCGATGGCCCTTCCATTCAGAACCACCGGATCACTATGACCTGCTTTCGCACCTGCTCGAACCGTCATTCTCGCAGTTAAGCGGGCTTATGCCATTGCACTAACCTCACGATGTCCAACCGTGATTAGCCCACCTTCGTGCTCCTCCGTTACTCTTTGGGAGGAGACCGCCCCAGTCAAACTACCCACCAGGCACTGTCCGCAACCCCGATTAGGGGCCAACGTTAGAACATCAAAACTACAAGGGTGGTATTTCAAGGTTGACTCCACACAAACTAGCGTCTGCGCTTCAAAGTCTCCCACCTATCCTACACATGTAGGTTCAATGTTCAGTGCCAAGCTGTAGTAAAGGTTCACGGGGTCTTTCCGTCTAGCCGCGGGTACACTGCATCTTCACAGCGATTTCAATTTCACTGAGTCTCGGGTGGAGACAGCGTGGCCATCATTACGCCATTCGTGCAGGTCGGAACTTACCCGACAAGGAATTTCGCTACCTTAGGACCGTTATAGTTACGGCCGCCGTTTACCGGGGCTTCGATCAAGAGCTTCGACTTGCGTCTAACCCCATCAATTAACCTTCCGGCACCGGGCAGGCGTCACACCGTATACGTCATCTTGCGATTTTGCACAGTGCTGTGTTTTTAATAAACAGTTGCAGCCACCTGGTATCTGCGACTCTCAATAGCTCCATCCGCAAGGGACTTCACCGTCAAGAGCGTACCTTCTCCCGAAGTTACGGTACCATTTTGCCTAGTTCCTTCACCCGAGTTCTCTCAAGCGCCTTGGTATTCTCTACCCGACCACCTGTGTCGGTTTGGGGTACGATTTCTTATGAACTGAAGCTTAGAGGCTTTTCCTGGAAGCAGGGCATCAATGACTTCACTGCCGTAGCAGCTCGACGTCGTGTCTCAGCCTAACAAGAAACCGGATTTACCTAGTCTCTTAGCCTACGCACTTGAACCAGGACAACCGTCGCCTGGCCCACCTAGCCTTCTCCGTCCCCCCATCGCATTCATAAGAAGTACGGGAATATTAACCCGTTTCCCATCGACTACGCCTTTCGGCCTCGCCTTAGGGGTCGACTTACCCTGCCCCGATTAACGTTGGACAGGAACCCTTGGTCTTCCGGCGGGGAGGTTTTTCACCCCCCTTGTCGTTACTCATGTCAGCATTCGCACTTCTGATACCTCCAGCAAACCTTACAGTTCACCTTCAACGGCTTACAGAACGCTCCCCTACCCAATACGATAAATCGCATTGCCGCAGCTTCGGTGTATTGCTTAGCCCCGTTACATCTTCCGCGCAGGCCGACTCGACTAGTGAGCTATTACGCTTTCTTTAAATGATGGCTGCTTCTAAGCCAACATCCTAGCTGTCTAAGCCTTCCCACATCGTTTCCCACTTAGCAATACTTTGGGACCTTAGCTGGCGGTCTGGGTTGTTTCCCTCTTCACGACGGACGTTAGCACCCGCCGTGTGTCTCCCGGATAGTACTTACTGGTATTCGGAGTTTGCAAAGGGTTGGTAAGTCGGGATGACCCCCTAGCCTTAACAGTGCTCTACCCCCAGTAGTATTCGTCCGAGGCGCTACCTAAATAGCTTTCGGGGAGAACCAGCTATCTCCGAGTTTGATTGGCCTTTCACCCCTAGCCACAAGTCATCCGCTAATTTTTCAACATTAGTCGGTTCGGTCCTCCAGTTGATGTTACTCAACCTTCAACCTGCCCATGGCTAGATCACCCGGTTTCGGGTCTATATCCAGAGACTGAACGCCCAGTTAAGACTCGGTTTCCCTACGGCTCCCCTATTTGGTTAACCTTGCCACTGAATATAAGTCGCTGACCCATTATACAAAAGGTACGCAGTCACCCCATTAAAGAGGCTCCTACTGCTTGTACGTACACGGTTTCAGGTTCTATTTCACTCCCCTCACAGGGGTTCTTTTCGCCTTTCCCTCACGGTACTGGTTCACTATCGGTCAGTCAGGAGTATTTAGCCTTGGAGGATGGTCCCCCCATATTCAGACAGGATATCACGTGTCCCGCCCTACTCGATTTCACTTTACTGGCGTTAACGGCTACGGGGCTATCACCCGGTATCGCGTGCCTTTCCAGAGCACTTCGCCTGACACCAATAAAGCTTAAGGGCTAATCCAATTTCGCTCGCCGCTACTTTCGGAATCTCGGTTGATTTCTTCTCCTCGGGGTACTTAGATGTTTCAGTTCCCCCGGTTTGCCTCGCTGCGCTATGTATTCACGCAGCGATAAGTGCTTATGCACTTGGGTTTCCCCATTCGGAAATCGTAGACTCGAGTGGCTTTTACTGCCTCATCTACGCTTATCGCAAGTTAATACGTCCTTCATCGCCTCTGACTGCCTAGGCATCCACCGTGTACGCTTAGTCACTTAACCATACAACCCCAAAGGGTCTTTGGCTTCTTGCTTTCACTAGAATGAAAACAAACAAGCGACCAAGTTGTCTCGCGTTTAATTTACATGAGTGCGAGACAGATTTTGCCGGACTCAATTTTGAAAAGCATCCGAAGATGTTTTTCACCAAGCACACTTGAATGTGTATTTTTGGTCTTTATCAAAAGATAAAGATTGAGAACTTTACAAGTAACCCATCAATGAAGATAAGTTACTTTGTCAGCTTTCCAAATTGTTAAAGAGCAA
>NZ_WXWK01000112.1:3714-5546 GCF_009904835.1 Vibrio sp. V33_P6A3T137
TCAATCTGTGTGAACACTCATCAATGCACAATCTTTACGTAAGGAGGTGATCCAGCGCCAGGTTCCCCTAGCGCTACCTTGTTACGACTTCACCCCAGTCATGAACCACAAAGTGGCAAGCGTCCTCCCGAAGGTTAAACTACCTGCTTCTTTTGCAGCCCACTCCCATGGTGTGACGGGCGGTGTGTACAAGGCCCGGGAACGTATTCACCGTGGCATTCTGATCCACGATTACTAGCGATTCCGACTTCATGGAGTCGAGTTGCAGACTCCAATCCGGACTACGACGCACTTTTTGGGATTCGCTCACTATCGCTAGCTTGCAGCCCTCTGTATGCGCCATTGTAGCACGTGTGTAGCCCTACTCGTAAGGGCCATGATGACTTGACGTCGTCCCCACCTTCCTCCGGTTTATCACCGGCAGTCTCCCTGGAGTTCCCGACATTACTCGCTGGCAAACAAGGATAAGGGTTGCGCTCGTTGCGGGACTTAACCCAACATTTCACAACACGAGCTGACGACAGCCATGCAGCACCTGTCTTACAGTTCCCGAAGGCACTCCCGCGTCTCCGCAGGATCCTGTAGATGTCAAGAGTAGGTAAGGTTCTTCGCGTTGCATCGAATTAAACCACATGCTCCACCGCTTGTGCGGGCCCCCGTCAATTCATTTGAGTTTTAATCTTGCGACCGTACTCCCCAGGCGGTCTACTTAACGCGTTAGCTCCGAAAGCCACGGCTCAAGGCCACAACCTCCAAGTAGACATCGTTTACAGCGTGGACTACCAGGGTATCTAATCCTGTTTGCTCCCCACGCTTTCGCATCTGAGTGTCAGTATCTGTCCAGGGGGCCGCCTTCGCCACCGGTATTCCTTCAGATCTCTACGCATTTCACCGCTACACCTGAAATTCTACCCCCCTCTACAGTACTCTAGCCTGCCAGTTTCAAATGCAACTCCGAGGTTGAGCCCCGGGCTTTCACATCTGACTTAACAAACCACCTGCATGCGCTTTACGCCCAGTAATTCCGATTAACGCTCGCACCCTCCGTATTACCGCGGCTGCTGGCACGGAGTTAGCCGGTGCTTCTTCTGTCGCTAACGTCAAAGAATACCGCTATTAACGATACCCCCTTCCTCACGACTGAAAGTACTTTACAACCCGAAGGCCTTCTTCATACACGCGGCATGGCTGCATCAGGCTTGCGCCCATTGTGCAATATTCCCCACTGCTGCCTCCCGTAGGAGTCTGGACCGTGTCTCAGTTCCAGTGTGGCTGATCATCCTCTCAGACCAGCTAGGGATCGTCGCCTTGGTGAGCCATTACCTCACCAACTAGCTAATCCCACCTGGGCATATCCTGACGCGAGAGGCCCGAAGGTCCCCCTCTTTGGCCCGTAGGCATCATGCGGTATTAGCCATCGTTTCCAATGGTTATCCCCCACATCAGGGCAATTTCCCAGGCATTACTCACCCGTCCGCCGCTCGTCAGCAAAGAAAGCAAGCTTCCTTCCTGTTACCGCTCGACTTGCATGTGTTAGGCCTGCCGCCAGCGTTCAATCTGAGCCATGATCAAACTCTTCAATTTAAGTTCTTTTTGGCTCAATGAATACTGACTTTAAATTACCTAGCTTCTATAAATAGAAGCGTAATTCAAAGCTATTATCGTTCCAACAGAACGATAATGAATTGACTGTGCCGATAGTGCTAAAAGCGCTATCAATTTGGTCACTCAGTTCATTGAAACCGAAGTGCTTATTGCTAAGCATTTTGATTATCATCAACGAGTGCCCACACAGATTGATTGGTTTAAATTGTTAAAGAGCTGGCTTGCGA
>NZ_WXWK01000156.1:0-5514 GCF_009904835.1 Vibrio sp. V33_P6A3T137
CATCGTTCAACTTTCAATAGCCACAAAAAAGAACAATAAACTCATAATATCAACAACTTAGAAAAGTAAAGCTTCTGAATCAGACTAAGTTTTCCTATTAAAATTTATATATTGATTTTGCTGAGGCTCAATAAAGCATAACGCCGCATTAAGGGGCAGACAACGCTACTACCAAGTTTCCGCATAACATCGTACCCACAAAAACCAACGCATAATAAAAATGCCACGCGTTGGCTGTCCCTCTTAAATGCTTTGTTAGCAGTGTACTCAAAGAGGCTTTACCATGTAATGACGCATACTTTTTATTACCGGAAAGTCATTTAAAGTCATCTGCTCAACATAACCGCATTTTTCATAAAATGGTTTCGCTTGAAAACTAAAAGTGTCTAAGAAACTTGATAAACAACCTTTGCTACGAGCAAATTCTTCGGCCTCATTTAATAATTGTCTTCCCAAGCCTTTACTTGAATGTTCACTATCTACCCAAAGAAATTTCACGAGCAGCCACTGGCCCCAAATTTCACCGACTAAACCACCTAATTTTTTCCCATGATCATCATGCGAATAACAAGCAAACTCTGTATGGTAAATGTCTTTGAGAAAAGGCGTATTATGCTTACGTAAACCTAAACGAATCTCATCAATGTCAGATTGTTTTGGTTCAGTTGTTATATCTATTTTCATGATGTACCTGTTAAATATTACTGGAACTGCTAACGCCGCGTTAAGGGGTGAGCAACGCAACTACCGACTCACCGCATTGCACTAAAAACTAATAAAATCAACGAATAACGAAAATGCCACGCGTTGCGAATCCCTCTTGAACGCTTTGTTATGTACGTTTACACAATAAGCTCCATTCTGACCAAACCGTCCATTTCAGCGACCCTTTCGAACCCAAACTTACTATAAAGGCTAATTGCCGGATTTTCAGAAAACACATTTAGCCTAAGTCGGTTTAACTTTTTATACTTTAACTTTTCTAGTGCGTACTCTAAACACGAAAAGCCTATCCCTAAATTTTGATACTGAGTATCTATTTGCAGATCACGAATATAAAGTGCAATTTCATCACATGAAAATCGAATTATACCAACCCACTTTCCATCATATGTAACTGAGAAATTGGCGAATCGATACCAATTTTCTTCATATTCTTCATGGTTCCATGATAGATTTCTAGCCAAATAATACGTGTGCATATTTAGTCGTGTTAACTCTGAAGCTAATTCGATTTCAGTTGCTTCATAAAATTCTATTTCCACTCAAACTCCAATATATATGAGTACATAACGCCGCGTTAAGGGGTGAGCAACGCAACTACCAACTCACTGCATTACACTAAAAACCAATAAAATCAATGCATAACGAAAATGCTACGCGTTGCGAATCCCTCTTGAACGCTTTGTTATGTGCGTGTTTCAGATTGACACAGAATCCCTAACTCAGCCTGCTTCTTTTTACTTAAACCACTTGAAACAATTCTATAGGATTCAGATAGATAATAACGTAACTCATCATCAAGGCGACTTCCCGTTTCAGTTTGCTGAATCCATTTCATTCCTCGATTAGTAAAATATGGTGCTGGTCTGTAACCATCACAATTACTCAGAAAATCAAAGTTCAGGTCTGACACCTTAAAAGTAAATGCCGATTTCCCATCAGAGCTCCAACCTCCGACCGCAAATACCTTATCGCCTACTTTCCATACATCAGAATTGCCCCATTGAACAACATGACTAGTAGCGGGGAAAGAGCCGCAAAATTCATTAAATTCATCGTAATTCATATTGTTCATCCTTGAAGCACATAACGCCGCGTTAAGGGGTGAGCAACGCAACTACCAACTCACCGTATTACACTAAAAACCAATAAAATCAACGCATAACGAAAATGCCGCGCGTTGCGAATCCCTCTTGAACGCCTTGTTAGGTGCGTTCTCAACGCAAAAAAAACGGCTGCAAGAATGCAACCGTTATAGTGATTAGCTTTAGAGCTTATGCAGAAACAGCACGCACAGAAATAGAGTTACGCCATTCGGCAGAAAACTGCTTAGCTTTATCTTGAACGTTTGTTTTTGTTTTTGTTTTTGCTTGTCTTTTCAAACGTTCGCGTCTTAACTGTAATGCTTTGCGCTCTAACTCAGTCATTTTGATGCTCCATTTTTTGATGCCTACATTTTACTCTGAATCAGAAACTTGCTCAATAGTTTCAGGGTTCTTTTCATAAAATTCGATAGTCTGCATCATCTCTTCTAGTATAGTAAAAAAGCTTCCGGCAACATAATAAAAATCTTTACATTTTGCCCCATCATACAGCATGCCAGATTGATTTCGATAAATGTTAAGAACCCACTTAACCTCCCTTTTGGAGTCATCGTCGCCCGATGTAGCAAAGAGAGGGATGGATAGAATGCTATGAGCCGGATTCTGTTTATCTAAGTAATACTTCTCTAAATTAGACTTTACGCGGCTAGATAGCGGGTCTGAGTTCTGAACATAATGACTCACTATGGAATTAACATTTTTAACATAATCGTAAACTCCTGTTGCTACGCAATACGGAGCTCCTCGCAAGTTTGTATGAAACTTTCTATTCTCTAACTCTTCAGGTAAACAATAAGGGAATGTGATTGGCTTCCTTTGAGTATCAGGCGTTGAGTCTGTTGTCTCAGTAGTTGTAGTGTAATTGTAATTTTCAAGAACCACTACACCTGAGTAATGTTCTTTGGCAGGGACTATAAAAAAGCGGTCATCGTTAGTAACTTGATAATCAGGATCAGTTTTAAAGTTAACAACCCGCATCAAGTTAGCACGATAAACAACTTTTTTTTCAATATTTGCTGAATCCCACTCTTTCACCAGATTAATCAATAAATCGAGCACTATTCTCACGTTATCGCTACACATCTTTTTGTCGCCATCCGAAGCAGCTAGCTCTGTTGAGGTTTTAAGTTCGTTAGCAGTGAGAAATGCCTTATAGTATCTTTCCCAAAAGTTGCTTGGTGGACTTGTTTGCATAGCATGAAAAACAAAATCCTCTCTTTTAGCTTTAACCCATGTGGAAGCACTGAAAAACCAAGCTGCACCAATAGCCGCAGAAATAAAGCCGATAGTATGGAAATTTGGCTTACCATTGTGCTCTTGTAGAAATGGGATGGAAAAAGATTTAATCTCTGTTGCAAACAGTGAAGCGTATGCAGCAAGTAAGAATGTGAATAGCCAGAATAAAGCTTGATAACGAGGATTAAGCATCCACTCATACTTTTTATACTTACGATCTTTAGTCATTGTTTTCACTTAAATATTAGAGAATTGCATTATATACACATGAAAAACTAGTTCAATACCATATAAGCACCTAACGCCGCGTTAAGGGGTGAGCAACGCAACTACCAACTCACCGCATTGCACTAAAAACTAATAAAATCAAAGCATAACGAAAATGCCACGCGTTGCGAATCCCTCTTGAACGCTTTGTTAAATGCCTTGCACTAAACTCAAATTGCTTTAACCTTTATCACACTTTTTGTTTCGTCATCTATGGATTATTAGTATTTGGCTTAGCTTTACTACCTAACCAAGAACCATTATGACAACTACACTTCGTATTCGTTACCAAACTATTGTCATTGGAAACAATGATATACATCTATGCACTTTACGTGATAAACAACAGTTTAGCGACCCTAAAAATACGGCACAAAACTTAGGTATCTCTTCTGCTTCATGGCCAATTTTCGGGGTGGTTTGGCCATCCAGCTTAGTTCTAGCACACCATGTTCTTAACTTAGATACCAATAACAAACGAATTCTTGAAGTCGGTTGTGGCATTGGATTATCAAGCCTACTTCTGAATGAGCAAATGGCAAACATCACCGCCACGGATTATCATCCTGAAGTTGAAACATTCCTAGACAGAAACACTCAACTGAATAATCGGAAAAAAATTGCTTTCGAACGTGTCGATTGGGCAGATGTGAGCAGTCAACTCGGCCTTTTTGATTTAATCATTGGTAGCGACCTTTTATATGAAGACCAACACATCTCATTGTTGGCTCAGTTCATTCAAACTCATGCTAATCCGACATGCGATATTATTATTGTTGACCCAGACCGAGGTCGGAAAAATAAACTTAGCTCGAAAATGAGTGAATATGGATTTACGAGTGATCACATAAGACCGGACAATACCGATTATTTAGAGAAAAAATTTAAAGGTCACATACTCAGATTTTCGCGTACATCTGAAAGCATTTAACGCCGCATTAAGGTGTGAGCGGCGCTTGGCTATACTTGAGCGAAGCGAAAACGCCAAGCGTTGCGAATCACTCTTAAATGCTTTGTTATGCGTAATTTTTGACGTACTTTGTCATTGCTATTTCCGAGACTGACAAACCGTCGATTCTATATTGATCTTTGAACTCCCCAACAACGTCGAACCCTGCTTTTAGGTAGAGGTTCTTTGCTGGGAAATTCTCTGATAATACACAAAGATCAAGCCAGTCAATTTCGGCTTTTTCTTGGCAGAAATTTATAACCGCATCAATGAGTTGTTGACCAATACCTTGCTTCCGACAGGAAACATCTACGCCCATACCGAGTAGAACGCGATGAGAACGATTTTCATCACCGTGGTGGCGAAGATCAATGTGACCTTTGATACTTCCAGAGGTGTCTTTTACAACCCAAAGCTTTCTCCAACCTAAGTCGCCAAAGTGATGGGAAAAGCCTTTGATAAACTTATCTTTTGTTGCTTTTGGAATTTCACTTTGCTCTCTGGACATTGGCTGGAAAATAGGAACTTCTCCATTACCATTTTCAGACAGCTGATTTTCAAGATACGCAAAGAATGAATCTAAATCCGATTTTTCCGCTTCTACTACTTCCATCTAATACTCCGTAGTCCATCTATTACGCATAACGCCCGCTTAAGGGGCTGACAACGCTACTACCAAGTTTCCGCATAACACCGTAACCACAAAAGCCAACGCATAATGAAAATGCTGCGCGTTGGAAGTCCCTCTTGAAGCGTTTGTTATGCTTTATTACTTATTGATTACATTGAACTTTTGCAACGTTTACTAGTTCAAACCACTTTAACTCAAAATGATAAACTTGCCTACTTTCAGCAATCATTGATGCCGATAAGATCCCAAACAAGTTGAAGCGAATTAGCCCGAGGAATCAAGGGGTCAACAACACCAAAGGAAGAGACCTTTCAGCAACAATCGAACCTTTTGCGTACACAATTTATCAGAGCAGAGCCGGACAAAAGCGCAAAAGCATCGATAAACTTGCGATAACCAAACACTGTCAGCAAGCAAGATGTTCATGAGATCCCAAACATGCTGAAGCGAAATAGCCTGCGGAATCAATGAACAAGCAACAACAAAGAAAGAGACCTTTCAGCATCAATCGAACTTTTTACGCACACAATTTGTCAGAGCAGAGTTGGCTAAAAAAGCACAAGTATCGTTCAACTTTCAATAGCAACCAAAAAGAACAATAAACT
>NZ_WXWK01000108.1:0-5281 GCF_009904835.1 Vibrio sp. V33_P6A3T137
CTACTACCCGTATACACATGTACGCATTTTCAGAAAAAATTTTGTATAAAATGAATCCAACACTTCACAGTGGAGGTGAGTGATTTTCCCAAATTTCAGTCACTATTGGCATCGCTTCATGATATGTCGTTTTGCGATCTGGAAGTAAGAAAGGTAGATGTCGCCCGAAGTTCGTAAAACGTTTTTGTGCAGAACCTTAGCAGTTGGCACGTCGTAACTCAGGATTGCCCCATTCGAAGTTACGCTTAGTTTATTCATCATTGCACCGAGCATTTATTCTACATACTTTTGGTAATGCTAAAAGTGGCTATTATACTGGTTGCTATTCGACTTTTGATTTAAACACCATAACTTCAAGCGTACAGCGCACTTAACTCGGGGTAGAACATGTTAGTTGGCTCTAAATGGTACCGATTCGATTTTCATAATCACTCAACTGCATCAGATGACTATAATCAGCCTGATCTCACAGCAAGAGAATGGCTTCTCAGCTATATGAGAAAGTGTGTTGATGCTGTAGTGCTGACTGATCACAACACTGGTAAACAAGTAGACAAGCTTAAAGCTGAACTTGAGTTAATGAGGGTAGAAGCATCCACTAATGAACTTCCTGATTATCGACCGTTAGTTCTGTTTCCAGGGGTAGAGCTCACTGCGACTGGTGATGTGCACATCATTGCTATGTTCGATGAGGATGCGAGCTCTGCAGAGATTGAGCGGCTTATCGGGCAATGTAATGTGAATGCCCCCATCCCAAGAGGTAGAAATGATGCTACTGTTCTTCAAGGTAGTGTCCCTACGATTCTGACTAATATCGCTGCAAACCCTAACATATTGTCTATTCTGGCACACATTGACGGACCCAAAGGTGTATTGGGTATACAGAATCAAGGTGAGTTGGAAGCAGCTTTTAAGGCTAAACCTGATGCAGTTGAGGTTCGAGGGTGTGTTTCTGACATTCAAGGACTAAACGCTAAGCTAATTGAGGATTTGCCTAAGCTTCGAGGTTCTGATGCCCATCATACTGACAATGCAGGAACTAGAACTTGCTGGCTTAAAATGTCAGACCTCAATTTTGCGGGGGTTAGAAATGCTATGCTAGATCACGAGAATTGTGTTTTGGCGGACGGCGAACCACCAAAAGAGCCAAAACACAAAATAAGCAAACTAGAGATAAAGACTAAGCTTTGCGAAGAGACACTGATTTACCTGACGGTCTGCAAAAGTCTATTAATTCATTCAAAAAAGTTGGAAGGGCTATGAATGCGGATTCCTACATTGAATGTATTTACACCAAGGAAAGTACTGATTTCAAACTGAGGTGGTCTCCAACAGGACAGTCCTTGCAAGTCTATTATGAAGGAGACTGGGTTGAAGACGAGAACTGGTCAAATGAAAGGTTCGGAATATCAATCTATAGTCAGAAAACTCTATTTGAGCTCGCGTCGGATAACAGTGCATTCTTGAGTATTTGTGATGAAAGTAACCTTGTTAATAAAGCTGAGTGGAATAGCCAGATGAACAAGCTTACCCGAGACTACAAGACTAAGTGCATTGAACTGCGAGAGCTTTATGATCGTAAAATGAGACAATCCACATTGCAAGGTCAACATGATGACGCCAGCAGATCGATAGATAGGCTTAAAGAGAGCCCTTACTATTCCGTAAAAACGACATTTAACGATCTGGAACGCGAACTAAGTCTAGTTAAGTCTAATGTGAGCCGTACTTATGAGCACTTTAATAAACTAAGACCAATTGTCGAGCTGCCAGATTTCGAGGTAAACGATGTTCAATCTATTGAGCAACAACTTATTAACTTGCACCTTAACAAGTTTAAGCAAGAAGCCATTGAAAAGATAAATAGTACGTTGGATACAATGTTGGGGCAGATGGTAGAGCTCTCACTGACAGGTCTTTACAAGGATTTATTGGATAAGGTCAGCAACGCCGAAACTAAAGCTAAAGAAGAATATTCAGCATTAGAACAACAAGACCTTGAACCTGATGAGCTTGATAACCTTATAGCAACTGAAGTGGACTTGACGAAACAACTTGAAGCGTTCGCTGGCATCGAGGAACAAATCATCAAGTGTGAGGAAAAGCTAGCAGAAATGGAAAGCGAACTTGTGGAGCATCGAAAACTTCTATCAAGTAATAGGATAGCCTTCATCAAATCTTTGAAGTTAGATGAATTATTGAGGGTTAAGGTGTTACCACTGAACTCCCAAGTAGAAGAAGTTGTTAGTTCCTATCAGTCTACACTAGGGTTAACAGCTTTTGCAGACAAAATATACGACACTGATACCTGCACCGGGTTCCTGAAAGACTTCATTGAGCGGCAAACATTCTCACCTACTCAGCAAGCCATCGATGCGAAGTATGAAGCTTTAAAACAAGTTAAAAAGAACCACGTCGCTGTCCATTCCGATAATTTGAGTGAAGAAGTAGATATTAATGGGGCTTTTAGAAACAAGTTAAAGCAACTGACTGAAGAGCATCTAGATGCCTTGGCTTGTTGGTTCCCCGAGGATGGTATCGAAATACGTTACAAAGCCTTAAATGGTGCTATGGAGAATATTGAAAATGCATCTCCTGGGCAAAAAGCGGCAAGCATGCTTCAATTCTTGCTCTCATACGGTACTGACCCATTACTACTTGATCAGCCTGAGGATGATTTGGACTGCATGATGTTGAGCGACAGCGTTATACCTGCTATTGCGATGAACAAGCAGCGTCGACAGCTAATAGTAGTATCACATTCGGCTCCGATAGTTGTGAATGGCGATGCAGAGTATGTAATCTCAATGGTACATGATAGACATGGCTTGCGTCCGAATGTTTGTGGTGCGCTTCAAGAGAAAGATGTCAAGGAGATGATATGCAATCAAATGGAAGGTGGCGAGAAGGCTTTCCGTTCAAGATTTAGTCGAATACTTGCTCACACTCACGACTAATAAACTCGGATCTTATTCTAGTGTAGAAGAGTTTTAAGATTGATACTAAAGTGGCAGCGATCACATCAGTTTGCTGTCATTTGTCAGCACAGTGTCGGCTGACACGAATCTGCCCCTTTATTGTTTAGAGTTGTTACTCTTATCATTTCTGAACAATCCCATTTAAACAAATATTACTAATGCCGATTTAGTCCAACTGACTACATAAAGGATGGTCACACACGGATTATGGGTAACAGAAAAATCGCTGTATTAATTGTGGAATTTTTTCTAACGTAATCAGCGATTGTTGGGGTCAGCTTCACCGATAATCTCAACCTTTCTAGCCACTTCGTAGTCTAAAAATGATCTATGCACTCTAGTTCAATTCTCATTTCAGTTACAATGCCGCCAACTAAACGATACGTAACTGAAAAATCATGATTGAACCACGACAGCAAGAATTAAATAAGCAACTTTGGAATATAACCAACACCCTTCGTGGCAGCATGTTAGCAGACGATTTTCTCGGCTATCTCTGTGGTCTAATATTCTACAAATATCTATCAGATAAGCTAAATCACTACGCTAATGAATTGCTTTTGGAGAACGGAATCCAATTCGAGCAAATTGATGAAGTCAGTAAAGAGGGTCAAGAGCATTTAGAAGCGATTAAAGAAGAAGCTTTAAACACGCTAGGTTATTTCTTTAAGCCGTCTGGGCTGTTTCATGTGCTTGCTAAAGCGGGAGCTAACGGTGAGTTCATTCTTGATGCTGTGCATGATGTTCTTTATGACATCGAACAAAGTACCATGGGTTCAGGTTGTGTTGATGACTTCAAGGGCCTATTCGAAGAACTAGACTTCACCTCTAACAAGTTAGGCAAAACGGCAGATGCTCGTAATAAGCTGATTGCCCAAGTGCTTGAGCAATTAGATGGTATCGATTTACATTTGGACAACAATGAAGTTGATATTCTTGGCGACGCCTACGAATACCTAATAGGTATGCTTGCCAGTGGTACTAGCAAAAAAGCTGGTGAGTTCTATACACCACAAATGGTCTCTAAGTTACTGGCTAAATTAGTGTAGTGGTCAACTAAAATTGGCCACGGTTTTAGAGTTTTCCCAATACAATCGTTCTGACTCATTGGGTGTCAAGCCACCGTTATACTGATGGGGCCTGAGCTGGCTATAATATCCAATAATGTAGCGAATGATCTCTTGTTGAGCCTCTGCAAAGCTACGATAACCTACTGTTGGAACCCATTCCGTTTTCAAGCTTCTAAAGAAGCGCTCCATCGGCGCATTATCCCAGCAATTTCCTCGGCGAGATAAACTTTGTTTTATTTGAAAACGCCACAGTAACTGACGGTATTGACGACTCGTATAGTGACTGCCTTGATCACTGTGGAACATGACGCCTTTAGGCTTTCCACGAGACTCATAAGCCATCGAAAGCGCTTTACCTGTTAATCGTGTATCAGGTGATACTGACATTGCCCAACCAATCACTTTTCGAGCAAAAAGGTCGATGACTACCGCTAAATACATCCAACGATTTCCCGTCCAAATATAGGTCACGTCACCCACCCAGACTTCATTTGGTGCCGTGACAGCAAACTGACGATCTAAGTGATTCGGGATTTCAATATGCTCTTGTGAGGCTTTACGGTAACGATGTTTTGGTACTTGGCAACTTACTAATCCCAACGTTTTCATCAGCTTTGCTGCTCGGTAACGACTCAGACTCACGCCTTGGTTTGTTACAATATCGGCAATGGTTCTTGCTCCCGCAGAACCATTGCTTGCCGCATAAGCTTCGCTAATCAAACTGCGAAGTTTTACGGTTTCCGCCTTTATTTCTGTTGGCCGTTTCAGCCAATAGTTATAACTGCTTCGATGAACATTGAAGACTTCGCATAATGTTTTTATGCTGTGGCTCTGCTTGAGTTTCTTGATCATCAAGAATTGTTCAGTGAGTCCGACATCAAGAGAGCCGTGGCTTTTTTTAATATTTCATTATGCTCTTCAAGACGAGCTAGCTTCTTTTTTAATTCACGAATTTCAATTTGCTCAGGTGTGATAGGTGACGCTTTAGGTGCTTTCCCTTGGCGCTCTTGTTTTAATTGGCGAACCCACTTATCCATCGTAGATTTACCTACATTCATGGCTTGAGCCGCTTCAGTCACCGAGTAGTTTTGATCGAGCACTAACTGTGCCGCTTCCAGTTTGAATTCGGCACTAAATAGCCGTCTTGTACGTTTTGTCATAATGTCACCTATTAACTTATGAGATGATGATATCACCTCTAACTAAGTGACCAAATTCACCATACCACTACAA
>NZ_WXWK01000036.1:0-5228 GCF_009904835.1 Vibrio sp. V33_P6A3T137
AAGCGCTTTGGGATATTTTGATATTAAAACGATAATGTTAAGGATATAAAACATGAAAAAACTATTCGCAGTGGCCGCTCTTGTAGCACTCCCTTTTTCTAACGCAGTAATGGCAGACTCAGATATTGGTTGTGGTGTCGGCACCATGATCTTTGATGGTAAGGAAGGTAAAGTGTTTAAAGTACTTGGTGCAACTACCAACGGTACTTCTGGTAACCAAACCTTCGGTATCACTTTTGGTACGCTAGGGTGTGATGGTACTGGCACCATTAATTCTGCCCAAAAACTTGCGCTATTTATCGATGGTAACCTTGATAACCTTGCACGTGATATCGCACGTGGCGAAGGCGAAACACTAGCAACACTTTCTGAAGTTTGGGGAATTCAAGCCTCTGATAAAGCAGCGTTTAATCAACTAGCAAAAGAAAATTTTGCCAACGTTTTCCAATCTGAAAACGTGACTTCACAAGAAGTATTTACTAATCTAAATACCTTAGTTGCTCAAGATCAAGCCCTTGCTGCTTACACTATCTAATCGCTGATTCCTGACCAAAGCAAAAGCCTAATGGTTGAGTTTTAGGTTGATGAATAAGCTACCTATAGAGTGCCCGATAAGGGCACTCTATATTTATTTTCGTCCCCCCAAAGAACACGATAAGTATGAGACTTTCTGCTAGACATTACTGCCATTGGCGCTCCTTAGGGTTCTTTTTACTCAGCGTAGTATTAACT
Organism: Vibrio sp. V33_P6A3T137; assembly: GCF_009904835.1. Lineage (NCBI taxonomy): Bacteria > Pseudomonadati > Pseudomonadota > Gammaproteobacteria > Vibrionales > Vibrionaceae > Vibrio > Vibrio sp. V33_P6A3T137. The sequence goes on from NZ_WXWK01000036.1 coordinate 733, forward strand.
CGCCCCGCCTTCGCCAGTTCAGAACTGAACACGATGGATCTCGCCACACACCCTTATTGGCTAAAATTAGGTCACTATCTGCCTCGATGGGGAGGATATCGCAGCACCATCGATTCAACGCCATTTTTCCTTGCTCAAGACGGTAAAATTAATCCGCAAGCCGAATTACAGGCGACATTAGATACGCTTTATCATTCCGATCCGGCCATAGCAGAGCAAGCTCGCTGCACTTATCCAGCACGTTATACATGGATAGAATCACAATTAGGCCGTACAGCTCAGCTTAATTGTCCAGAATTAGACAATTGGCGCACCGTGATCGATCCGGCAGGGATGACTTTGGTCTTTCCTACTGCGTTTATGAATAATCCCTCTTCGATGTTTGGTCATACTCTGCTCCGGATTGATGCAAAAGATCAAACTCGTCATCAAGAGCTGGTCGCGTTTGCGATCAATTTTGCCGCCGAACCCGAAGGCAATGACAACCCTGCATTATATGCGATGAAAGGTTTATTTGGTTTTTATCCGGGTAGATTCACTGTGATGCCTTATTATCGTAAAGTGCGTGAATACAATGACATTGAGTCACGTGATATTTGGGAATATCCCTTGAATTTAACTGAGCAAGAAGTCGAACGAGTGCTACTGCATTTATGGGAAATGCAATTAGCCGAGTTTGATTACTATTTCTTGGATGAAAACTGCTCTTACCAACTGCTCGCTTTATTAGAATTGGCTCGAGATGATCTTTTTTTAGTGGAAGATTTTCCTTTTCAAGCCATTCCATCAGATACCGTCAACGCCTTAGCCAAACGCGGCTTGATTGATACCCCGCGTTATCGGGAATCATTCGGTACGCGTTTAATCCATCAGTCACAGCAAGTCTCTCCAGAGCTTTTTCAAGCAGCAAAACTGGCGACACAAGGTCAGTTTCCTGACCCTAACCAGTTTAACGATCAAGAATTAGCCACGATTTATGAATTTGCTTATGAATGGCTCAATTTTCAATTGTATGATCAAGGCTTAGAACGCGATCCGACGGCACAGCGGCTGACGCAATTATTACGACTGCGTAGCCAAATCAACGCCCCATCACCTTTTGAGCCCGTACCGATACCGGCTTTTTCTCCTGAACAAGGGCATGGTTCGGCACGACTCGGCATCGGTGGGCAGTATTGGCATCATACACCATCAGCGTTAAATCTTGAGTGGCGCGCCGCCTATCACGACTTATTAGATGCTCAGCAAGGTTTTATTCCTGGCGCACAAATTAGCTTTTTGGATCTACAATTAAGTCAAGATCAACATAACACCACACGTTTAGAAAAGTTGTATCTGCTTGATGCCATGACAGTCGCGCCAAATCACAATCTATTCTCTAGTGCATCATGGAATATGCGACTTGGTTTTGATCGCCAGCCAAGCCAGCAACAACGTCAAGGACGGTGGTTTGTGCAAGGTGGTTATGGTCAGGCATGGGGTGACCCCAATAACTTACACAGCTATGGATTAGCCTCACTGGCATTCAATCATGGTTCACTGACCGATTATCGTCTTACCACCGGTGTGGGGATGGAAGCAGGCATCCTCTGGCAAGTGGCAGACAAGCACCGTTTAGGGTTACAGGGACAATACTTGGCTTTATTGAATAGCGCTGCCGCTCATCATAGCCAGATTAATTTAACTTGGAACTGGAGTCTTGCTCGTCATTGGGCACTGCGCAGTGAAATTCGCTATCAGCATTGGCAACAAGAAGAAATGAGTGCAAAAGTCACTGGTTATTTTTATTACTAAGCGCGACAAGTAAATCGCAGTGGCCCATTATAATAATGTTCACTTTAGTTTAGAAATATCATGAACTTGATAAGGTCCACTATCGGCAAAACCTCAAATTACACCGACCTCAACGCGTCCTGACGCGAATAGCAGAAGATGGTATTATCTTCTGCTATTTTTTAGGTATCCCCAAACGACTTGATGTTACAGATAAACGACAAGTAGCAAAGGAAGATATCTTCTGCCTAAATACTGCCATCAATAAGGTTGACTGTGACTCTCGAATCAGGTTTTGTCCTCACCCGCCAAGCAAAAGATATCAACGGTAAAAGTCACATTGAGTTGTGGCTGGCGACAAATCAAGGGCCAACACAGTTGATTATCGAGGGCGAACAAGCGGTGTTCTTTATCGAACAAACGCAGATTCAAGCTTGCCAAGCCATCACCAAACAACAGCAAATAACCGTTGATGTTCGGCCTCTTGAGCTTAAAGACTTTAACCAACAGTCACTGGCAGGTTGTTATTTTGCGAGCCATTATCAAGCATCCAAACTGGCTCAAGCGCTCCACCATGAGAATATCATCACTTTAGAAGCCGATATTAAACTGGCAGATCGCTATTTAATGGAACGATTCATTCAAGGCAGCCTTGAGTTTACCGGCACCATAACCCACTACGGCGACTATCGCCAAGTCCGTCAAGCAAAATGCCGACAAGCGGACTATTTACCACAACTCCATGTGGTTTCATTAGACATTGAATGCTCAGAGAAAGGCTTACTCTACTCCATCGGCCTGCATAGCCCCATCGATAGTCGTGTGATCATGGTCGGCCAGCCACAGTCCGCTGAAACCACTATCGAATGGGTCAGCGATGAATATCACTTACTCAATGCTTTAGTCGATTGGTTTCAACGCTTTGATCCGGACGTGATCATTGGCTGGAACGTGATTGATTTTGACTTTCGCTTACTGCATAAGCGGGCCGAATGGCATAAATTAAAGCTCAAACTTGGCCGAGCTAAGCAGGCCAGTTATTTTCGATCAGCTGCGCAAACGAACCAAGGCTTTATTACCATTCCCGGACGCGTAGTACTGGATGGAATCGATACCTTAAAAACCGCGACCTATCAGTTTCGCTCTTGGTCTTTAGAGGCCGTGTCCCGTCAACTGTTAGGAGAAGGTAAAGCCATTACTCAGCCGCACGATAGAATGGAAGAAATCAATCGCCTTTACCGACAAGATAAACCTCAGCTCGCCCATTACAATCTGCAAGATTGCATTTTAGTCGAGAAGATTTTCCAACATACCCATTTATTGGACTTTGTTATTCAGCGCTCTCGATTAACCGGATTAGAGTTAGATAGAATTGGCGGCTCAGTAGCCGCTTTCACGAATCTCTATCTGCCTCAACTACACCGTGCTGGATATGTTGCGCCCAACCTGCACTCCGAAAACTGGATTGCCAGTCCAGGTGGTTATGTCATGGACTCTCGCCCTGGCTTGTATGACTCAGTCCTACTACTTGATTTTAAAAGCCTTTATCCCTCAATTATCCGGTCGTTTTTAATTGACCCTTTAGGGCTGATTGAAGGTCTACCACTTGAGATCGGCAATAAACCACATCAAGCGGTCGCTGGATTTCGTGGCGGCCAGTTTCATCGTCAACGCCATTTTTTGCCGGCAATGATCGAAGCACTGTGGGCCGCTCGGGATATTGCTAAGCAAAACAACGAGCCCGCCTTTTCGCAAGCGATCAAAATTATTATGAACTCCTTTTATGGCGTACTTGGATCATCTGGCTGCCGGTTTTTTGATACTCGTCTGGCTTCAAGTATTACCATGCGCGGCCACGAAATCATGAAGCAGACCAAAACCTTAATTGAGGCGCAAGGTTATCAGGTCATTTATGGTGATACCGATTCAACCTTTGTTTCATTAGGTGGCGTATTTAGCCAAACACAAGCTGACAAAATCGGACGTGACTTGGTCTGGCACATTAACCAGTGGTGGGCAACCCATCTTCAGCAAGCCTACGGATTAAGTTCTTTTTTAGAGCTGGAGTATGAAACTCACTACCGCAAGTTTTTAATGCCGACCATTCGTGGCTCAGAAACGGGGTCGAAAAAGCGCTACGCTGGCCTGATTGGTGAGCCCGGTGCGGAAAAAATGGTGTTTAAAGGCTTAGAGAGCGCCCGCAGTGATTGGACGCCTCTTGCCCAACGTTTTCAGTCTGAACTGTATTGGATGATATTTCACGATCAGCAGCCAGATGAGTATATTCGCACGACCGTTGAGCAAACGTTAGCTGGAGAGTTTGATCAGCAGCTAACCTACCAAAAGCGCCTGCGACGCAAGCTGCACGAGTACCAAAAAAACGTGCCTCCTCAAGTACGCGCCGCTCGCCTAGCAGATGAAATCAATGCGCGTTTAGGTAGAGCTTTACAATATCAAAATAAAGGCTCGATTGAATACTGTATGACACTTAATGGCCCTGAACCTAAGCAGTACTTATCCAGCCCTATCGATTACCAACATTACATTGATAAACAACTCAAACCCGTTGCCGATGCGATTTTGCCTTTTATTAACCGTCAGTTTGAGCAAATCACCGCCGCGCAACTCGGGTTATTTTAATAACCCGAGTTCATATAATAGCCCCAAAAATTAACGCGTTTCCCATCTCATTATTCTGAATAAGAAAATAATTAACATTACTC
>NZ_WXWK01000146.1:0-52820 GCF_009904835.1 Vibrio sp. V33_P6A3T137
GTATTGGATGATTTTGACCTTGGGGCCGATTCTTGTCGGCACGAGCATTGCGGTGACCTCCTATGTAACGTCTTTGAAATTGGTGGAAAGTGAAGCGTTTAGCGGTGTTTTTCGATTGTTTTTAAGCCGATTGCCTTTTTTATTGTCCTTTTTTGCTTTTGTGGGTTTGTATGTTTTGGTTCCCAATAAAAAAGTTCGCCTCGTTCACGCTCTATCCGGAGCATTTGTTGCCGCTTTGTTGTTTGAGTTAAGCAAAAAAGCCTTTGCCGCTTATATTACCCAATTTCCGTCTTATCAATTGATTTATGGCGCACTCGCAGCGATACCGATTTTATTCGTCTGGGTATATTTATGTTGGTTGATTGTACTGATTGGTGCTGAGTTTACTGCCGCTTTAGGTGAAAGTGAGCAATGGAAGCGCGAGCCTAACGTGGTAGACTCAACCACTCGATTAGATAAATTAGCAGAGAAACCACAAGGAGATCCAAGTGATCGCTTTAATTCAACGGGTGAGTGAAGCTGCGGTTCGCGTCGATGGTGACGTCGTCGGACAAATTGAGCGCGGTTTATTGGTGTTACTGGGAGTCGAGCGTGATGATGATGAGGCTAAGGCGAAGCGTTTGGTTGAGCGGGTCACGCAGTATCGCGTTTTTGAAGATGAAGCCGGTAAAATGAACCTGAGCGTGCAAGATGTTGGTGGTAGTGTTTTGGTCGTTTCACAGTTTACGCTGCCTGCTGATACCAAAAAAGGCACCCGAGCTGGTTTCTCACGTGGGGCTGCACCACAAGAAGCGGAACGCCTGTACGATTATTTTTCAGATCTATGTGCGACCATTTTACCGACGCAGCGAGGACGTTTTGCGAAGGATATGCAAGTCTCACTTATTAACGATGGTCCAGTGACTTTTTGGTTACAGGCTTAATCTGAGCGAAATAGCGCTTTAGGAAGGGAATCAATGTTTAAGCTTATCACTCCCAAGACGGAAAACCAGCTCAACAAGTATTACCATTTTCGTTGGCAGATGCTACGTGAGCCGTGGCGAATGCCCTTAGGTTCGGAGCGTGATGAATACGATCCCATGAGTCATCATCGAATGATTGTCGATGGACGAGGACGACCGATTGCGATTGGTCGGGTCTATATCACTCCTGACAGTGAAGGGCAAATTCGCTACATGGCGGTGAAGTCTAGTGCGCGTAACAAAGGGATGGGATCCTTGTTGTTAGTGGCACTTGAGTCTTTAGCTCGTCAGGAAGGAGCGAAGCGTTTAGTGTGTAATGCTCGCGAAGATGCGATTGCTTTTTATGCACAAAATGGCTTTGAGCGACGAGGGCCCTTAACGGATGAGCGAGGCCCGGTGCGTCATCAGCAAATGGTTAAACCGCTAGACCCGATGGCCGATGTATTGCGTAAACCTGAGTGGTGTACAGAGTTACAAGAACGCTGGGCGACGCATATTCCGATCAGTGACAAGATGGGTATTAAAGTCCAACAGTATACCGGGTATCAGTTTCAATGCAGTGCGCAGCTTAACCCTAATTTAAATCCTCACAATACGTTATTCGCTGGTTCGGCGTTCACTTTGGCCACTCTGACGGGGTGGGGAATGGCTTGGTTATTAATGCGTGAGCGTAATCTGCAAGGGGACATTGTGTTGGTTGATAGCCGCATTCGTTATCGGCATCCAGTGGTGCATAATCCCGTTGCATCGACCTCATTAGATGGGATCAGCGGTGATCTTGATCGCCTGGCTTCAGGGAGAAAAGCACGTATTGTGGTCAAAGTGGATATCAGTAGTGGTACTAAAGATGCGGTAGAATTTATTGGTACCTATATGCTCATCCCCGATTATTTGACGATCATTGATAACGCTCGAGCTTAATCATTCCTCGCTTAAGCATGGTGATCTATCCATATCAGTGAGATCAGTTATCTTGTCGATGGATTCTCCGTTGATCGGCATAGCGCGTTAACTTGTGTCGCCTGTTGATCTCGTAATAGATCGAAGTGATGCTCAGTGCAATCTTGCCACAGATGCAGTTCTAGCATTGCTTGATCGGGGGTTAATAAATCCATCTTTCCGTCAAGTTTGGCATTCAGTTTAGGGCCAGATAGAGTGATTGGTGGGAGTTGTAGTCGTCCTCGGTCAGCCGTTAGCTGAATGGCATCTGATTCAAAAGGTTGAACCACCAGCGTATCATGATGTTGATAAGTAAAGGTTCCTTGACGCAAGTAGCCATTAAGTTGCCCTGTTAAGGAGTGGCTGAACATCGGGTAATCACCAGCTAGCCCTTGTGCGGTAACAGTAAACTCAGCTAAAGCATCGACGTTTAATGGCAGTGGAACCCAATGGTTAAAAAGCTGCAGTGGTAGGCCATCGGCATGCAATTGGAGTTGCCAAGGCGCACTGGCTGTCGTGGCATCCCAATTTGCTGTCGCATCAAGATACCCTTGTTCGAGAGGGAAAAAAGCTCGAGTGATATGCCCAAGGCCATTGTGGCTACTGACCTCGATAATCGCTTGTGAGGTTAGTGTTTGTTCAATACTGGCATTATTAGCACTTAAAGTCAGTTGCCCGTTCCATAATCCCCATCGTCCATGACGCTTCAATTCCAGCCCTTGCCCAGCAGCGTTGAATCCAGAGAGTTGCCAATGGGGGGAGTCAGCTAACTGAATCAGTTGTAAGTTATTTAAGTTCAACTGTTCAATGTGTAAGTTTTTTAAGGCAGAGAGGGCATGACTGGGTAATGAAAACTGACCAATTTGCTCTTGAATCCAGCGACTTCGGCTGATGGCCAGTCGATGTAGATAGAGCTCATCTGGGGTAACAAAACCATTAAATTGAACATGCCCATCAAGCCAGTCGGCAGTAAATTCAGTGATTGTGATTTTTTGGGGAGTCAATTCCAGTTTAAACGTGGGTTCGTTCCATTGCTGATTTTGCCAGAGCAGACTATCGGCATTAAGGGAGAGATAGCCATTTTCTTGCTGCCACCAAGATGGGGTAAGTAATAGATTCTCGAGAGAAAAACTCACGTTATTCAAGGTGACGTCACCTTGCTGAATATCGCTATTAAGAACATCTAAGCTATTAATATGAAATAGATGCTTTTCAATAAGTTGTCGCCAAGCCAGCGGAGGTAATGGTGAGTTTGGGGTGATATTTAAGCGATTGATGGTGGCATTCACTAATGACCAACCTTGTGGATACTGTTCCGCTTGGCCAGAAAAAAGCGCCTGTCGCCAAGCAAAGGAAAAGCCGTAAATGGTGCTCTGTTGCGCTCGATGATCGGCATCAATCAATAATTGACTTAACGCTTCACCTTGCCAATAAACCTGTTCCGCAGATAACTGCAGTTTACCGTAAGGTAATGAGTTAGTCGTTGCTGGCCATTGCGGTTGCTCTATTTGACCACTTAGGCCGCGGATGATCCAATCATGATGTACATAATCAATATTGCGTATCGCTAACTGATGCAGTGCCCACTGCTTAGGCCATTGATAACTCGGTAGTCCAGAAGAGAGATTTGCTCCATCGATTAATAGGCTATCAATTTGCCACTGCCCCTGTTTTCGTAAACGGGGGTTGAGCCAAATATCTACTTGTTGGGCGTGAAAAGGGTTGGATGAGAGATAAAGCGTTGGATTGATGAAACGAAAGTGCAGTGGATAAGTATACTCGAGTTGATGGAAAGTGACGGTTTGTGGCCATAGCTGATTAACGAACCATTGTGCGCAAGGGGTCAGGTAGCGAGTATGCACTAGGGCGAAGAGCAATAATACACCACTGGTCATGACAAGAAGACTCGCGATACCCAGGGTCAGCAGTTTTTTCATCATTCTCTCATACTGTCATTATGCGAATGCATAGCTTGGCGTATCTTGCGTAGCGGTTCAAGCCAAAAATAGCCCCTCATTGCGAGGGGCTAGTCTAGTTATAATCGCTTAATCAAGCTGTGGGCCTGCGCTCACTAATGCTTTGCCTTCCGCGTTGTCTGTATACTTAGCAAAGTTGTTGATAAAGCGAGCCGCAAGATCTTTGGCTTTGCTTTCCCACTGTAATGGATCGACGTAAGTGTCACGAGGGTCCAAAATCGCAGGATCAACCCCAGGTAAAGCGGTCGGGATTTCTAGATTAAAGATGGGAATCGATTTGGTTTGTGCTTGCTCAATCGAACCATCCAGAATCGCATCAATGATTGCACGAGTATCTTTAATTGAGATACGTTTACCAGAACCGTTCCAACCAGTATTGACCAGATAGGCTTCTGCGCCAGCTTGTTCCATACGTTTAACGAGTACTTCGGCGTACTGAGTTGGGTGTAAGGTTAGGAAAGCTGCACCAAAACACGCCGAGAAAGTAGGGGTTGGTTCGGTTATCCCACGTTCGGTACCCGCTAGTTTAGCGGTAAACCCAGATAGGAAGTGATACTTGGTTTGCTCAGGGGTCAGTTTCGATACTGGAGGCAGTACGCCAAAAGCATCGGCGGAAAGGAAGATCACTTTATTGGCATGACCACCTTTAGAGACCGGCTTAACAATATTTTCTATATGGTAAATGGGGTAAGAGACACGGGTATTTTCAGTCTTAGACCCATCATCAAAATCGATCGAGCCATCACCACGTACAGTGACGTTTTCTAGTAATGCATCACGACGAATCGCATTATAAATGTCGGGTTCGGCTTCTTTGGACAGTTTAATAGTTTTAGCGTAGCAGCCACCTTCAAAGTTAAACACGCCGTCATCATCCCAGCCATGTTCATCATCACCGATCAAAGCACGTTTCGGATCGGTAGAGAGCGTGGTTTTGCCAGTTCCGGATAGACCGAAGAAAATCGCCACATCGCCGTCTTTACCCATATTGGCTGAGCAGTGCATTGAGGCGATACCTTGTAATGGAAGGAAGTAGTTCATCATCGCGAACATACCTTTCTTCATCTCACCGCCGTACCAAGTGCCGCCGATCAGCTGCATTTTCTCGGTGAGATTAAATACGGTAAAGTTTTCTGAATTTAATCCCTGTTGTTGCCATTTATCATTGGTGCATTTCGCGCCGTTCATCACCACAAAGTCAGCTTTAAAGGTCGCTAACTCTTCTTCACTTGGGCGAATAAACATATTTTTCACGAAGTGAGCTTGCCAAGCAACTTCAGTAATCACGCGAATATTAAGGCGAGTATCTGGGTTAGCACCACAATAGCCGTCAATAACGAATAGACGTTTGCCTGATAGCTGTTTAGTAACAAGAGATTTTAGGTCATTCCAAACCGCTTGATTGATCGGTTTGTTATCATTTTTGGCGTGCTCTGAAGTCCACCATAAGGTATCGCGGGTAGTATCGTCATTGACAATAAATTTATCTTTTGGTGATCGGCCAGTGAAAATACCCGTATCAACAGCGACGGCTCCCAGCTCTGTCACGATGCCTTTTTCATAGCCAGTCAAATCTGAGCGAGTTTCTTCCGCGAACAACAGCTCGTAACTGGGGTTACGGATCACTTCTGTCGCGTTGGTAATTCCATATTGGGTAAGATCTAATTGTGCAGCCTTGGTATGTTCCATAACGGTCATTAGGTGCTCCTTATAAGGATTTTGTAGGGATTTTATGTAACTTTTTGTAATTGTTATCTGTTTACCATGCTAACAACGGGGTACCGAAAAAACAGGGAGCTAGGTCAAATATTACCCATGCCTTTTCGAAGATTATAAGCAACCCGTCACAGATACTGGCATTACCTATTCTATCGTGTACGCAAACCTTTGCGCTAGCGTAAATGATTAATATTCAAAAGAAAATAAGTACGCTGTACGGTATGGTTTTTACTTGATTTATAGGCGGTTTACGCACAAAAAAAGCCAGCAAAATGCTGGCTGTAAGGTGATTTTATCGTGCTTGTTGAGCGATGAAAATTAATGCACCGTTGGATTGTTGGGGGCGCTCTGAGCAAAGAGTTCACTGACTTGAGCGCTATCAAAAGAGTAAGTCGTTCCACAATAATCACAGTGCAAGGAGACTTGACCCTCTTCGGATAGAATACTGTTTACTTCGTCTTGGGCGATAGTGATGATCGCGGCGGCGCTGCGTTCTCGAGAGCAGCCACAAACAAACTCAACGATTTGTGGTGTAAAGAGTTGCACCTTTTCTTGGTTATAAAGGCGATAGAGAAGCTCCGTCGCTTCTAGACCAAATAACTCACTATCTTTAACAGTATTCGTCAACTGTTCTAGATGCTCAAAGTCCTCTTCAGAACCCGTACCATCAGGCATCACTTGTAACAACATGCCTGCGGCATGAGGTTTGCCATCGTGTTCACCGGTGCGGATCCATAAGCGTGTTTTTAATTGCTCTGAGCGCAAGAAATAACCTTCGAGCACTTGTGCTAGGTTATCTCCTTCAAGCCCGACGACACCTTGGTAACGCTCACCTTTTTTAGGTTCAATCGTGATGACTAAATAACCGTTACCGACTAATTGATGCAGAGTGGCATCCGGGGCAATGTGCCCATCCCAGCGAGCGACACCGCGCATCTTTTGTTGATTATCGCCATTGATCACGACTAACGAAACGGGACCATCACCTTGCAGTTGCATGGTGATCGACCCTTCAAACTTTAACGTCGCCGTTAGTAAGCTGGTGGCGACCAATAGCTCACCGAGTAAGTGTTGAATTGGTACGGGGTAATCTTTACTGGTGATTATTCGTTGGTAAACATCATTGAGTTGTACCAATTCACCACGCACCGATAAGTCTTCAAACAGATAGCGATGTAATAGATTGTTGGGGGTTACTTGTGTTGTCATAGTGAATGATCCGACTAATTTATTGATGTTTGAATTTGAGAAGATCACGGCGCTGTTTCTTATCTGGACGCCGCTCTGGACTTGGGTTGTGAGCATTGAGCTTACGAAGCAACGCTTGGCGTTCTCGTTTGACGATACTCTCTGCAGTTTCGCTATACAAAGCCTGTGCTTCGGCCGCGCCACGTCGTTGCTGAGCAATCTGTTCAATGACAACGGTTTTTTCTTCATTACCTTGACGTAAGGTAATCATCGCACCGATTTCAACCGCTTTACTGGGTTTACTCCGCTGACCATTATAGTGAACTTTGCCCCCTTCAACCATCTCTCGGGCTAATGCGCGTGTTTTATAAAATCGAGCGGCCCAAAGCCATTTATCCAAGCGAACTGCTTGTTCAGGGGAACTCATGATTATTGGTGGCCTCTAAGGTAGTCACGCTGTCTGCGGTTTCGCACTACGCCTTTAGTGTTTATCTTGTAAAGATAGCACTGCTTTCGGAGTGGATTTATCAACAAACTATGGAGACAAGCTCCCAGATTTTCAAGCGAAGCGGTAAATAATCATCATAAAATAACGTCGTCAGTCGCACCGATTATCGAGCTGATGTATATTAACTGACTCAATAACTAGTGAACGCTTTGGATGATGAATCAGCAAGGATTGAAATAATCAATGGAATTTAATCAACAGACTTTTAGCGAGCGCATGGCGCAGGTTCTTCGTTGGCAGAATCCGTTGAGTCTCATTCTCACTTTAACTTGCCTTGTCTTTTCCGCTTGGATCCTTGGCCAACTGGTGTGGTTGTTACCAAAGCAAGATAGCTCGATTGTACCTTGGGTGGCGAAACCAATCAGCAACCAAGTGGCGACGGCGAGAACGGATATTCGTCCGTTGCAAAATAGTCATCTGTTTGGCGTTTATAATCCTCAAGCGGCTCCTGTTGTCGTGGCTCCCGTTCAAGTCGATGCGCCGCCCACGCGTCTTAATTTAACCTTAGTTGGTGTCGTTGCCAGTAATGAGCTTGAGCGCAGTTTGGCGGTTATTGCTAACCGAGGCCAGCAAGCCACTTACGGATTGAATGAACAAATAGAAGGCACCCGCGTGACGTTAAAGGCGGTAATGGCTGACCGAGTTATTATTGATAATGCTGGTCGGGATGAAACGCTAATGCTAGAAGGGCTCGATTATGGTAAGCCGAGCGCCAACAATGTCGCTCAGCGCGCAGCGCCTGCCGCACAAGCGGTGGTAGAAGACAAGCTGGCAGCTATTCGTTCGGCGATCAGTCAAAATCCCCGTGAGGTGTTTCAGTACGTGAGCTTGTCGCAAGTCAAACAAGATGATCGCATTGTAGGTTATCGCGTTAGTGCGGGGCGAGATCCTGCGCTTTTTGAAGCCGTTGGTTTACAAAATGGGGACATCGCGGTGCAGCTGAATGGGCTCGATTTAACCGACCCGAGTGCAATGACGCAAGTGTTTGAGTCCATTTCTGATCTGACTGAGCTGAATCTGACAGTAGAGCGGGATGGACAACAGCATGATATTTATATTCAGTTTTAACAGCCAATTGGCGGTAATCATTAAGGGAGTATTGTGTGAAGCATTGGCTTAAGAAAAGTAGCTGGCTTTTAGTGGCAAGCCTAATTGCAGCGCCATTAGCACAGGCGAATCAAACCTTCAGTGTCAGTTTCAAAGGCACCGATATTCAAGAGTTTATTACTATCGTTGGACGAAATCTTGAAAAAACCATCATCGTCGATCCTTCGGTACGCGGAAAAATTGATGTACGCAGCTACGACACCCTCAATGAAGAGCAGTACTACAGCTTCTTTTTGAATGTCCTTGAAGTGTATGGATTTGCCGTGGTGGAGATGGATAACGGTGTACTGAAGGTGATTCGCTCTAAAGATGCTAAAACCTCGGCTATTCCGGTACTGGGCAATGATGATCGTGCTTTTGGTGACAGTGTCGTCACTCAAGTGGTGACCGTGAAGAATGTTTCCGTTCGTGAGCTATCTCCGCTATTGCGTCAGTTGATTGATAACGCTGGCGCGGGCAACGTAGTGCACTATGATCCGGCGAATATCATTTTGATTACGGGCCATGCTGCGGTGGTCAATCGCTTAGCCAATATTATTCATCGCGTTGATCAGGCTGGCGATACTGACATTGAAGTGGTCGAGCTGCGCAATGCTTCTGCTTCTGAAATGGTGCGGATCGTCGAAGCGCTGAGCCGTGCTAACAATACTCAAAATGCACCTGAGTTTTTACAACCTAAATTTGTTGCCGATGATCGTACCAATTCGATTTTGATTTCGGGTGATCCGAAAGTGCGCGAGCGGATTAAACGTTTGATTAATCAGTTGGATGTTGAAATGGCTACACGAGGCAATAACCGCGTGGTCTATCTGAAATACGCCAAAGCCGCTGATTTAGTTACCGTGTTAAAAGATGTGTCTGAAAATCTTCAGGCCGAAAAACAAGGTGGCCAGCGTAGTGCAAGTTCATCACGTAGCAGCGTGATGATTTCCGCGCATACCGATACCAACTCGCTGGTGATCACTGCGCCACAAGACATCATGAACTCTTTGCTGGACGTGATTTCTCAACTGGATATTCGCCGCGCTCAAGTGCTGATCGAAGCTTTGATTGTTGAAATGGCCGAAGGTGATGGGATTAATCTCGGCGTACAATGGGGCTCATTAAAAGATGGCGCGGTAATTCAATACGGCAATAGTGGTGCGCAAGTGGGCAAAGTTATGATTGGTTTAGAGCAAGCTAAGGATACTACTGAGAAAAAACCAATTAGAGATAGTCAGACCGGTGAAATTAAATATTATGAGACCACCACGAAAAAGGGTGACTACTCAACGCTCGCTTCGGCCTTATCAGGAGTCAATGGTGCCGCGCTTGGAGTAATGATGGGCGACTGGACGGCGCTGATCAGCGCGGTATCGAGCACCTCAAGCACCAATATTTTATCATCACCAAGCATTACGGTAATGGATAACGGTGAAGCCTCGTTTATTGTTGGTGAAGAAGTACCAGTATTAACTGGTTCAACCGCTGGTTCGAATAATGATAATCCATTCCAAACCGTAGAGCGCAAAGAAGTCGGTATCAAACTGAAAGTCGTGCCACAAATTAACGAAGGTGATTCCGTTCAGCTCTCGATTGAACAAGAAGTTTCCAACGTGCTTGGTGCTCAGGGCGCGGTCGATGTGCGTTTTGCTAAGCGTCAGTTGAATACCACGGTGATGGTGCAAGATGGACAAATGCTGGTTCTTGGCGGGTTGATCGATGAGCGTACCGCAGAGAGCGAATCTAAGGTGCCGATCCTTGGTGATATTCCATTATTAGGTTATCTATTCCGTTCGACCAATACCACGGTAGAAAAGAAAAACCTAATGGTGTTTATTAAGCCAACCATTATTCGTGATGGTATGACCGCGGATGGTATCACTCAGCGCAAGTACAACTATATTCGAGCTGAGCAGCTATTTAAAGCCGATCAGGGGCTCAAGTTAATGGATAATAACAATATTCCTGTATTACCGAAATATGGTGAATCTCGTCGTCATCCTGCTGAATTGCAAGCTTTTCTTGATCAAATGGATAATAAATAATGAGTGTGGATGTGATTGATACGCAGGGGTTGCAGCGGATTCGTCGCTTACCGTTCAGTTTTGCTCAGCGCCATAAGTTGGTTTTAGAGTGGGATGAAGCGCAACACCATGCCACGGTGTATTGCGTTGCGCCACTGTCGATCCCTGCTCTGGTTGAAATTAAACGCGTAATCAAACAGCCGTTTGCGTTGAGTGAGATCAGTGCTGAGGCATTTGAATCCAAAATCACTCAGGTTTACCAACGAGACTCATCCGAAGCGCGTCAGTTAATGGAAGACATTGGTGCCGATAGCGATGATTTCTTTTCTCTCGCCGAAGAGCTGCCGCAAAGTGAAGATTTATTAGAGTCCGAAGATGATGCGCCGATCATTAAATTGATCAATGCCATGTTAGGTGAGGCAATCAAAGAAGGCGCATCGGATATTCATATTGAAACCTTTGAGAAAGTACTGTCGATTCGCTTCCGAGTCGACGGGGTGCTGCGTGAAGTGCTATCTCCGAGCCGTAAATTATCGCCCCTGCTTATTTCACGGGTAAAGGTGATGGCTAAACTGGATATTGCCGAGAAACGCGTTCCTCAAGATGGGCGGATTTCTCTGCGTATCGGCGGGCGGGCAGTCGACGTGCGTGTTTCTACTATGCCTTCTTCACATGGTGAGCGAGTCGTGATGCGTTTGTTGGATAAAAATGCTACACGGTTAGATTTATACAGTTTAGGCATGACCAAAGCGAATCACGATAATTTCCGCCAGTTAATTGCTCGGCCACACGGTATTTTATTGGTCACTGGACCGACGGGGTCGGGAAAATCGACTACGTTATATGCCGGACTGCAAGAACTGAATAGCAGTGAACGGAATATCCTCACGGTAGAAGACCCGATAGAGTTTGATATTGACGGTATTGGCCAGACGCAAGTTAACCCCAAAGTCGATATGACCTTTGCTCGTGGTCTGCGGGCGATTTTACGTCAAGATCCGGATGTGGTGATGGTCGGAGAAATTCGTGATTTGGAAACGGCGCAAATAGCGGTGCAAGCTTCTTTGACCGGTCACTTAGTGATGTCGACGTTGCATACCAATACCGCAATTGGTGCGATTACTCGTTTACGTGACATGGGTATCGAACCTTTTTTAATTTCCTCTTCGTTGTTGGGCGTGCTGGCACAGCGTTTGGTACGTACTTTATGCCCAGATTGTAAGCAGCCATACGAGGCGGATAAAGAGCAGCGTAAGCTGTTTTCGGTCAGTAAAAAAGAGCCATTAACCCTTTATCGCGCCGCAGGTTGTGAGAAATGCAATTTTAAGGGGTACCGCGGACGAACGGGGATTCATGAACTGATGTTGGTGGATGATAAGGTTCAAGCGCTGATCCACCGTGAAGCGGGTGAGCAAGCGATTGAACAAGCGATTCGTGAACAAACGCCAAGCATTCGCGATGATGGATTGGATAAAGTCCGCCAAGGGATCACTTCACTTGAAGAGGTGTTGCGCGTGACCAAGGAGTCGTAGATGGCAGCGTTTGAATATCGAGCATTAGATGCCAAAGGCCGGCAAAAAAAAGGCATTCTCGAAGGTGATAATGCTCGTCAAGTCCGTCAACGCTTAAAAGAGCAAGGTTTGCTGCCAATTGAAGTGGTGGAGACGCAAGCCAAAGCTGCTAAAGCTCAGCAAAGCAGTTGGGTCAAACCTCGCGGCATTAGTACACCCGATCTGGCTTTGTTGACTCGTCAGCTGTCGACTTTGGTTCAGTCAGGGATGCCGTTAGAAGAGTGCTTACGCGCCGTGTCTGAACAATCGGAAAAACCTCGGATCCGTAATATGCTGGCTGCAGTGCGGGCTAAAGTCACCGAAGGCTATACGTTAGCCGATAGCTTGGCCGACTACCCACATATCTTCGATGATCTGTTTCGCTCAATGGTCGCTGCGGGTGAAAAATCGGGGCATTTGGATGCGATTTTAGAGCGGTTAGCGGATTACGCTGAAAACCGACAAAAAATGCGTTCTAAGTTGATGCAAGCCTTGTTGTATCCGATTGTCTTAGTGGTGTTTGCTGTTGGAATCGTGGCTTTTCTACTTGCTGCGGTGGTGCCGAAAATTGTCGGTCAATTTGTACAGATGGGACAGGCGCTGCCTGCATCGACCCAATTTTTGCTCTCTTCAAGTGATTTTGTTCAGCAGTGGGGATTAACCTTACTCGCCAGCGTGTTAGTGAGTATTTACTTTATCAAATGGTTACTGCGTAAACCTAACGTTCGTTTGTACTGGCATAAAAAGCTACTGTTTATGCCGATGATTGGCAAAATTGCCAAAGGACTGAACACGTCGCGTTTTGCGCGCACGCTATCGATTTGTACTTCCAGTGCGATTCCGATCCTCGATGGCATGCGAGTGGCGGTTGATGTGATGACCAATCAATACGTTAAGCAGCAAGTCTTACTGGCGGCCGATAACGTACGTGAAGGCTCTAGCTTGCGTAAAGCCTTATCTCAAACCAAGTTGTTCCCGCCCATGATGTTGCACATGATTGCCAGTGGTGAACAAAGTGGTGAATTAGAGAGTATGTTGACCCGTGCTGCCGATAATCAGGATGCCAACTTTGAATCGACGGTGAATATCGCACTGGGGATTTTTACCCCTGCGTTAATTGCGTTAATGGCTGGATTGGTACTGTTTATTGTCATGGCAACCTTGATGCCGATTTTAGAAATGAATAATTTAATGAGCCGTTAATCGGTGTACGATGCTTGGATCGAAATGGAGTAACTATGAATAGAAGAGCAAGTAAACAATCAGGTTTTACCTTACTGGAAGTGATGGTGGTGGTGGTGATTTTAGGGATTTTGGCCAGTTTCGTTGTGCCTAACTTATTAGGTAACAAAGAGAAAGCCGATCAACAAAAAGCCATTACCGATATTGTTGCCTTAGAAAATGCCTTGGATATGTATCGCTTGGATAACAATGTTTACCCAACGACGGATCAAGGTTTAGAGGCGTTGGTGACCAAGCCATCAAATCCTGAACCGCGTAATTATCGTGACGGTGGATACATTCGTCGTCTACCGAAAGATCCTTGGGGCAATGATTATCAATATTTAAGCCCTGGCGATCATGGTCGGATTGATGTCTTTACTTTAGGGGCGGATGGTCAAGAAGGTGGCGAAGGTTCGAACGCCGTGATTGGTAACTGGAATTTGCAGGATTTTCAATAAATCCCGTGACATTCCTGTTGCTTACCGATAACCCATTGAGCAGTCATCAGTAATGAAATTTACCCGAGGCTTTACGCTACTTGAAATCATGCTCGTATTGGTACTGATTTCGATCAGTGCGGTAGCGGTGATCGCCACGTTGCCAGCTCGACAAAATGATCAGGCTAATGTGGCTGCGCAGAGCTTGTTTCAGCGTTTACAGTTACTCAATGAAGAGGCACTGCTCAGTGGTTTTGATTTTGGCTTACGGATTGATGAGCCCAATAAACGTTTTGCTTTTGTACAGCTGACCGAGAAAGGCTGGCAAAAGATCGATAAAATTGGTTTTGCTGCTCAACTTAGCTTAGCCGATTCACTCAATCTCGATTTTGTTCTCGGTAGCGGCGTTTGGCAGGATAAAAACCGACTCTTCACCCCAGGATCTTTGTTTGATGAGGAGAGGTTTGCTGAATACAAAGAACAGCAAAGCGAACCTGCGCCACAAGTATTTATTCTCTCTAGTGGTGAAATCACCCCGTTTCGTTTATTGCTTTACCCTCATCAGGAGAGCGTCGAACAAGCTTGGCAAGTCGTGGTCGAAGATAATGGGCATATTCGCCTATTCGCACCAGGAGAGAGTGATGAGTAAAAGGAAGCGCGGTTTTACGCTGTTGGAAGTTTTGGTCGCGTTAGCGATTTTTGCTACCGCGGCGATCAGTGTGATTCGAGCGGTGACTCAGCACGTCAATACGATTGGTTATCTGGAAGATAAAATGTTCGCGGCAATGGTAGCCGATAATCAGATGGCCAAGGTCATGTTAACTCCTGCTTCACTCGCGGCAAAAGAAGGCAAAGAGGAACTTGCTGGTCGCACTTGGTACTGGCGCGTTGCGCCGATTGCGACCACGGCGCCAGTGTTATCCGCCTTTGATGTCAGTGTTGCCAGCACAGAAAGAGGCCAACCTTTGGTCACGGTCAGAAGCTATGTCAGCAAATAAAGCACGCGGATTTACCTTAATCGAAGTCTTGGTAGCGATAGCGATTTTTGCCAGTTTAAGTATTGCAGCTTATCAGGTGCTTTATCAGGTCCAACTGAGTAATCAAGTTTCTGCGCAACGAGAAGCCCGATTGAGTGAGCTACAGCGCGCGATGGTGATGATGGACGCCGACTTTCGACAAATGGCGGCACGCGCTTTTCGTACTAATGGAGAAGCTCCGACCGGACTCCTTGTCCAGTGGCGAGATTATTTGCTCGATTCAGATGAAAAAGGCGTGTTATTTACCCGCTTAGGTTGGCATAACCCCCAGCAACAGTTTCCGCGAGGTGAAGTACTTAAAGTCGGTTATCGGTTAAAAGATCATGTCCTAGAAAGAGTCTGGTGGCGTTATCCTGATACCCCCGTTGCACAAGAGCCAGTCATTGCGCCTGTGTTGAGCGAGGTTGAGAGCTGGTCGATGCGCTTTTATCAACGGGGAGAGTGGTCAGAGCAATGGGAATCGGAGCGTCGGTTGCCCGAAGCGGTGAGCGTGCGCTTAATACTGAAAGATTATGGTGAGATTGAGCGAGTCTATTTATTAACTGGCGCTTCATTAGGAGAGGCCGATGGCGCATCCTAATGCCCAGCGCGGTGTCGCGTTAATCGTTGTGCTGCTGCTGCTGGCGGTGATGGTTTCGATTGCTGCGACGATGTCGCAGCGTATGTTTAGTCAGTTTCAACGTGCTAATCACCAACTGGGCTATCAGCAAGCGTATTGGTATACATTGGGGGTGGAGGCGTTAGCCAAAGCGGCGATTGAACAGAGTTATCAAGACAGTGATGTGATCAGTTTGAATCAGCCTTGGTCTCAACAACATCAAACTTATCCGCTAGATTATGGCGTGGTAACGGGTAGTTTAGTTGATGCCCAAGCTTGTTTTAATCTTAATGCATTTGCTGGTTTGCTGCCCAGCAACGAACCAACGCCACCTTATCTCTATCGAGTATGGCGCGCGTTGTTGGATGAAGTAGAGATTGATAATTTTCAAGCCGAAACGATTGCTGATGCGACATGGGATTTTATTGATGCCGATGATCGGGTTAATCGTTCCAATGGTGCAGAAGATAGCTTGTATGAATCGATGACACCAGCGTATTTACCGCCAAATGGTTTATTGGCCGATGCCAGTGAATTGCGGGCAGTGTATCAAGTGAGTGGCGAAGCAATGCATCAGTTGTCATCGTATGTCTGTACACTACCGACTCAAGATTGGCGTTTAAATATCAATACCTTACCACCAGAAAAAGCGCCATTATTGGTGGCCATGTTTAGCCCGTATTTAAATGAGGCCAACGCTAAGTCTGTGTTAGAATCTCGCCCCTTTGATGGTTGGGATAGCGTGGCGAGTTTTCTCGCCGAGCCAGCGATCGCGGCCGTCGATAATGCGCGTCGTGAAGAGGCTCGGGCGTATTTAAGTGTCGATAGTCACTATTTTGAATTGGATGCACAGGTGATGGTGGATACGTCCCGAGTACGTGTTCGTAGTCTGTTTTACAGTAGTAATAAAAAGGATGCTACGGTAGTTAGCCGTCGCTATGGAGGAGTCAGTGAGCGAAAGCTTGATCGTTCGGCTGAGTAGTCAACAAAATGCAGTTATCCCTTGGTTAGTTTGGTCATCGACTCAGCAACAAGTGATCGCCAGTGGTGAACTAAGCAATGGACAACAACTCGAACAACTGACCCCACACGCGGTTCAGCGTTCAACGATAGTTTTGCTATCAACCAGCGACTTACTGTTAACTCAAGTCACGATCCCTGCAGGAGGCAGTCGGCAGTTTGCCGCCATGCTTCCCTATCTTTTAGAAGAAGAGATCGCGCAAGATGTTGATGAACTGCATTTTAGCGTATTAGGTAAACAAGGCGATCAAGCCTTTGTTGCTGGCGTTGATCGTGCTTGGTTACAGGCCATGCTGGATCAGTTACAAACGTTAGGACTAGACGTTAAGCGAGTGGTCCCCGATGTGTTGGCTTTGCCGCTGCATGAGGAGGGATTAAGCGCTGGTCAAATGGGTGATCAATGGCTGGTACGTAAAGGCGAATATAGCGGATTATCGGTTGATAAGGACTGGTTAACGTGGTTTTGTGCGTCGGACTGGGTTAAGAATCAGACCGAGCATTTACCTCTTACGGCTTATACTCCTTTACCTGAACTTCCCTTGAGTGAGCAACAATCGTGGCAGTCGATGGCTTGTCCATCGTTATTAGTACTGCTTACTGAGCAAGTACTTACTCATAAAATAAATCTACTGACTGGGCCTTTTAAGCCCAAATCCTCTTGGAATAAATATTGGTTGATTTGGCGTAAGGCCGTTATCGCTGGTCTGTTTTTGCTGGTGGTATTGATGACCAGTTATGGTTTACAAGTTCATAAAGATACGCAGCTCGCGCAAAGCTATCGTGATGAAAGTGAACGTGTTTTTAGAGAGATTTTTCCTGATAAGCAGCGCATTCCAACCGTCAGTTATTTGAGGCGACAGATGACGGATGAGTTAACGGCGCTCTCTGGTTCAGCGCAAGGTGAAGATGTCTTAAGTTGGTTCAGCCGATTACCAGAGACGATTGGTAGTGTGACTGATATGCAAGTGCAAAGTTTACGTTTTGACGGCAATCGCAGTGAAGTGCGTCTTGATGTCACTAGTAGTGATTTTCAATCGTTTGAACAAGCGAGAGTCAAGTTAGCGGAGTACTTTTCGGTTGAGCAAGGTCAGCTCAGCCGTAATGAGCAACGGGTATCGGGATCGTTTGTTTTGAAACCTAAGGAAGGGAGTGAGTAATGAAAGATAAATTAACTCCACTTTATCTATGGTGGCAAAGTATTAGTCAGCGTGAGCAACGCTTATTATCGGTCGCGGTGCTCTGTTTGGTGCTCGGGTTCGTCTATTGGGGGGCAATTGCACCGCTCAATCAACGTAGTCAGGAAGCCAAGACTCGCATTCAAAGTGAACGCCAATTATTACAATGGGTTGAAAATACGGCCGATCAAATTAGCGCTCTACGTCAGCAAGGCGGTGTGGTGCGCTCTGCTCAACCGTTAAACCAAGTGATCGCCGCATCGACTGGGCAATTCAATATTGAGTTGGTCAGAGTGCAGCCGCGTGGCGACCGTATGCAAGTATGGATTCAACCAGTACCATTTACCCAGTTGGTTGCTTGGTTGGCTCATTTAAAAGAGCGGCAAGGGATTGAGGTTGAGTTTATGGATCTCGAACGCGGTAAAGTTTCGGGCATGGTAGAAGTCAGACGTCTACAGTTTAAGCGGGTCGGATAACATGAAGCGTATTATTGGCTATTTGAGTCTATTTATCTCGGTCGCTTTCGTTAGTGCGCTGCTTCACCTTCCCGCTCATATCGTGATTAAGCACCTTCCATTACCCTCAGGGTTAGTCTTGCAAGGTGTTAAAGGGACTATTTGGAATGGCAGCGCGAGTCAAGTTCGTGGGCAACAACAGAATGCGGGGGCGGTTCAATGGCAGTGGCAATGGTCGGCGCTGTTAAAAGCCCAAGCACGGCTAGCGGTGCGTTTCGGACGGGGTAGTGATGTACAGTGGCAAGGACGTGGTGTGGTTGGTTATGGTTGGTCGGGCCCTTTTGCTGAACATCTGGTGATCTCCTTACCGGCCAAGCAGCTACAACCTTATTTAACCTTACCTATTCCTCTGACCCTTGAAGGACAAGTGGAGCTGACTTTACGTGATTATCGCTACCGTGCTCCTTGGTGTGACACAGCGCAAGGCGTGATGACTTGGGATCAAGGTCAAGTTGGTTCACCACTTGGTGAGCTAGCGTTAGGAGCGGTGGTTGCTGATTTTACTTGTCAGCAGAGTGTGTTTGAAATAACGGGCGGTCAACAGACGGAGCAAGTAAGCAGTGAGTTTTCGTTACGGCTTCAGGCAGATCGAAGCTTTGCAGCTCAAGCTTGGTTTAAGCCGGGCGCACAATTTCCAGCATCGCTGGCTCAGCAGTTAGATTATTTACCCAGTCCAGATAGCCAAGGTCGTTACTCGTTTAGTCAACAAGGACGTCTGTAAAGTGGTCATGAAGGTTTAAGAGGGATGTGCAGGGGATGCCCTGCACGTTGCTAATCTTTTATCTTTAATATTTCATCCCAAGGCAAATCGGCATCGCCTAACACGATGAAATTCGGATTCTCTAGGGTATCTCGTTCATTGTACGACAGGGGATCGAGTTGAGTATTTAAGATCCGCCCACCGGCCTCTTCGACAATGCATTGTGTCGCGGCGGTATCCCATTCTCCGGTTGGTCCTAGGCGTAGATAACAATCAACCGCACCTTCAGCGACTAAACACGCTTTGAGCGCCGCTGAACCAAGCGGGATTAAATCGTAATTCCATTGATGGCTTAAACGCTGAGTGATGCGATTAATGTCTTGTCGGCGACTGATGGCGATAGCGATTGATTGACCGGCTAACTCATGCTTATGACTATAAATACGCAGACTTTCTGACATATCGGGAATTTTCCATGCCCCTTTGCCCTGATAAGCATAATAAGTGACGCCAGAAACGGGTCCATACACCACCCCCATCACTGGTCGGTTATGTTCCACTAAGGCAATCACAGTCGCGAAGTCTCCGCTGCGCGCAATAAACTCTTGGGTACCATCGAGAGGGTCAACCAGCCAGTAGCGCTGCCACGTTTCACGGGTTTCTAAACCAATATTCGCGGCTTCTTCAGAAAGAACCGGAATGTCTGGAGTGAGTTCCATTAACCGTTCAGTGACTAATTTGTGGGCGGCGAGATCGGCGCTGGTGACTGGCGTTTCATCACTTTTTACAAACGATTCGTAAGATTTATTCTCGTATATATCAAGAATCAGTTGGCCTGCAGAGCGGGCAATGCTGATCACATCAGGTAAAAGATGAGAGAGATCTTTGGCTGTGGGCATGATACTTCCTATTCGTTTGCGGCAATAGACAAGTGACGAAGAGCCAGCAATAAAGCGGTAATACTGCGAGCTTCACTAAAATCAAGATGGGTTAATAACTC
The DNA here is from genome assembly GCF_009904835.1 of Vibrio sp. V33_P6A3T137. NCBI lineage: Bacteria > Pseudomonadati > Pseudomonadota > Gammaproteobacteria > Vibrionales > Vibrionaceae > Vibrio > Vibrio sp. V33_P6A3T137. Next base: position 19,662 of record NZ_WXWK01000146.1, read on the forward strand.
TTCGGCTTGTGCTAAAGGCCAGCGTATGACTTCGAGTGGCTCCGGTTCATCACCAATTAACTGATCTGAGTATAGGTCTTGTGCAATAAAAAGTGTCATTCGACTGGAGAAGTAGGAGGGGGCAAGCACCACTTCTTTGAGCGGTATTAAACGATCGGCTCCCATACCAATCTCTTCTTTTAATTCGCGAACAGCAGCTTGTTCTGCGGATTCTCCAGCATCGATCAAACCTTTGGGAAAGCCGAGTTCATAGCGCTCTGTGCCTGCTGCGTATTCCCGAACCAGCAACAAATCGCCTTGAGCGGTGATCGGTACCATCATGACGGCATGACGCCCACTGGGCTTCATACGCTCATAGGTACGCTGTTCGCCATTCGAGAAGCGGAGGTCGAGAGCTTCAATCGTAAACAGTTTAGATTGGGCGACGGCGCGTTGCGCTAAAATTTCTGGTGCTGTTTTCGAGGACATCCGCTAACTCCTTGGCAGGCAAACTATTCTTACTATATAAGAAAATGAGATAGGTGGAAATATCTCCCTTTTACTTGCTGTATTGGCCGTACGGATCATATTGACGCCATCAATCGTGCTGAACGTTCAACCCGCGAGAAGGGGGAATACACAAACAGCGTAAGTCACGCCTGCGCTGTTTGTCTCTGATTTAGTAGTAAGAGTGGTCGCCGCGATCATGTTCCGTTGCATCACGTACCGCGGTTAGCTCGCCAGCAAATTGGGCCAATAGTTCTTTCTCAATGCCTTCTTTTAGAGTGACATCGACCATCGAGCAGCCATTACAACCACCACCGAATTGCAGTAAAGCGACACCCTCATCGGTAATGTTCACTAAGCTCACGTGACCGCCATGCCCAGCAAGTTGAGGGTTAACTTGAGTTTGAATCGCATACTCAACGCGCGCCATTAATGGGGCATCATCGTCTACTTTGCGCATTTTAGCGTTTGGCGCTTTAAGGGTAAGTTGTGAGCCCATTTTATCGGTCACAAAATCAATTTCAGCGTTTTCGAGGAACGGTAAGCTGAGTTCATCGACATACGCAGAAAAATCAGTGAAAGGGATCACGGTATCGGTTTTTTCTACCGCTTCTGGTGGACAATAAGAGACGCCACACTCGGCATTTTGTGTTCCGGGATTAACCACAAACACACGAATGTTCGTTCCTTCGGGTTGCTGTGCCAAGAGTTTGGCAAAATGAGACTGAGCGGATTCAGTAATAACGATAGTAGTTGTTGACACGACGAATACCTGAGTAATTTTGTAGGTTATTTGCTAGCCATTCTACTCCAGTCGCGCCGAGGATCCAGCCCTTTTTTACTTCGATTATGGCTGGAATGCATCGCTCGGCTCAGGAGTGCGGCATAAGCAATAAATATCAATCCTTTCGATGCCAACTTCAAGCAGTAAATCACATAATTGTCGGATAGTGCTACCGGTAGTGACCACATCGTCGACGATAGCGACATGGTTAACGTGTGGAATCGATAGACGTTGAAATGCACCAGATAAATTTTTCTCACGCTGTGATTTGGTTAATTGTTGTTGAGCGGGAGTGGAGCGAGTGCGGGTAAACAGATACGGGTCAAACTGGCTACCTACGTGCTTGGCAAGGGGGCGAGCAAGACGCTCGCTTTGATTAAACCCTCTTTGCCATTGTCTGCGCCAGTGTAATGGGACGCAAGTGATCAGCGGAGCTGGCTCAGTGATGCATTCAGCGAGTCGAGCGGCTAAATGACGTGCTTGCCAAAACTGACGCTGATATTTAAGTTGATGAATGGCGTGACTCAATGGGAATCGGTAGTCACCGATGCAAAACAGCCGTTGCCAAGGGGGAGGGGAACGTAAGCATTGACCACATTGGGGAGTGATGGTTAGGCAAGGTAAACCACAGCGCTGGCAACGAAGGCTGGGAGCATACCAAGCTTGGCAGGCGTGGCAAGTACCATGCTGCGCTTGAGGCTCTAAAGGCAGATGGCATAAGCTGCAGGTTGGCGTGAGCCAAGCGTGGGTGATAGTCGATATCCGATCTCGCCACATTGACATAATAAACCTCGGATGATGCGATAGAGATTGAGGTAAAGTATGGCGAAGATAGTCGCCTTAAGAGGCGGGTTTTAGTAGGAGAAAATGTGAACATGACCGAAAAGCTGTACTGGCAAGTGATAGGCGAAGGGCCTGATCTGGTGCTGATTCACGGATGGGGAATGAATGGTGCTGTGTGGCAGCAAACCAGTCAACGGTTACAAACCCAGTTTCGTGTCCATATCCTGGATTTGCCCGGTTATGGTTATAGCGCTCAATCGTCAGCAGCGAGTTTAGCCGAGATCGCTCAAGTGGTATTGGACCAAGCACCGTCGCAGGCGATCTGGGTAGGATGGTCTTTAGGGGGATTAATTGCTACCCATATCGCGCTGCATTACCCGCAACGAGTTACCCAGTTAGTCACGGTTGCTTCGTCACCTAAATTTACCGCCAGCGAGCAAGAGACGCCAGTATGGCGGGGAATCAAACCACAGGTATTGGATACCTTTACCGACCAGTTGTTAACCGATTTACCCTTGATGATTGAGCGGTTTATTGCTTTACAAGCCATGGGTAGCCCGAGTACGCGTCAAGAAATCAAAGCGCTTAAGCAAGCGGTATTAGCGCGGCCAATGCCGACTCACCAAGCGTTATTAACCGGATTACAACTACTTTCCGAGACCGATATGCGTCAGCAACTGACTCAGTTAACCATGCCAGTGCTGCGTATGTATGGTCGATTGGATGGATTAGTCCCACTGCGTGTTGCAGAGGCTGTGCATCAACTGCAAACCAATAGTCAGACCTCTATTTTCCAAGCCTCTTCGCATGCGCCTTTTATGACCGAGCAAGACGCCTTTTGTCAGCAATTGCTCAGCTTTGCAAAATAACAGTAAATTTTGTTGCCGATTAGTGAATAAGCGCTAAAAAACCGCCACGATTGGTCGATACATAAGTTATCCCTAACGGTAGCTTAATCGAAGGGGGTGCGACACTGAGGAGGACTCGGTTATGATCGTGTCACCGACTAATGTTAGCGTGCCACTTATCGCCCCGTCAGTGAATGTGCAAACAGAGCAAGCGTCACGAGATAATCGGATACGTGCGCCTGTTACGGCACCGGTAGAGCTCACCAAAAGCCAAGCTGAGCGTAAAACCAAAGCAGAGGACAAGCGGCGTAAACAATCCGCTTGGGATCCTGCTGAGCATCCTAACTATGAGCAAGAGAGTGATCAAGAGTCTAAACGACGACAGCGTGAAGCACTACGCAGTGAATTGGATCGGTTGTTTGATTTATTAGCACTGTCTTCTTACAGTGAGGAGCAAGGTAAAGGCTATACAATGCGTTTTCGGTTGCCAAAGCGGATCATTGATGCGGCAATAACTGAAGGCAAAATGGCGAAACGACGGACAGTGATTAAATTTCATTACGGTCATTCTGTAGCGCCTAATACGCCATCAGAAGTGATAGCGATCCTGTAGTTATCATTGAGCATAAGCTGGAATGATAAGGTGAATAAAAAATCCCCACAGCCAATGCTGCGGGGATTTGTTTTTACCAAGTAGAGTATTGACGATGTGTTGATATCCCCTTCCTACTTGAAGTTGCAGGGGTGTTAGCTACGTTCGTTCACCCCAATCACATCGCCTGTTTATGCTCATCGGGATGATGAGAGCCGTCCTTGACTCTCCCTCAAAGCTAGCCTACGGCTGTTCAAATAGGTCACTCACTTGCCTTCTACCTGTAACTCCAAGTTGTTGGGGTATGCGTTGGCGTTATTTTTTCGCTTTAGCAAAGGCGGCCGCAAAGGCACCGCCCATCGCGCCATTTTGCGCTGGTTCATCTCGGCGACGAGGAGGCGGCGAAGTTTGCTGACGCGCTTGAGTGGTGGATGACGGGCGTTGTCCGCGGCTCTCTTGTCCCGGCTCGTCGTTTAAACGCATAGATAGTGCAATCCGCTTACGTTGTACGTCGACTTCCATGACTTTGACCTTGACGATGTCACCCGCTTTCACCACGTCGCGTGGGTCAGCGATGAAACGGTCGGTTAGAGCGGAGATGTGCACTAAACCATCTTGATGCACACCAATATCAACGAAAGCGCCAAAATTCGCTACGTTAGACACCACGCCCTCCAAAATCATCCCCACTTCGAGATCTTTCATCTCATTGACTCCATCAGCAAAGGTCGCCGTTTTGAATTCAGGGCGAGGATCGCGTCCCGGTTTATCCAGCTCTTTAATGATGTCGGTAATGGTTGGTAGGCCAAAATGCTCATCGGTATAATCGACCGCGCGTAGCGAGCGCAAAAAGGTACTGTTACCAATCAATGATTTAATGTCTTGCTGGTTTTTCTCAGCAATCGCTTTGACCACCGGATAAGCTTCAGGGTGGACCGCAGAGGCGTCGAGTGGATTTTTCCCCGCCATAATCCGCAAGAACCCCGCACATTGCTCAAAGGCTTTGGGGCCAAGACGCGGTACTTTTTTCAAGCTGGTTCGTCCTTCAAAGCGGCCATGCTCATCACGATATTGAACAATATTTTGTGCTAATGCTGCAGATAAGCCAGCAACGCGAGTCAGGAGTGCAGCCGAGGCGGTATTGACATCGACCCCAACGGCGTTCACACAGTCTTCGACCACCGCATCAAGACGCTTGGCGAGCAACGTTTGGCTGACATCGTGTTGGTATTGACCTACACCAATCGATTTAGGATCAATTTTGACCAATTCTGCCAATGGATCTTGCAAACGACGAGCAATGGATACGGCACCGCGCAATGAGACGTCCATATTGGGAAACTCTTTGGCGGCCAGTTCAGAGGCAGAATACACCGAGGCCCCCGCTTCGCTGACGATGATTTTTTGTACCTTAAGATTGCCGCGTTTAATTAAGTCGGCAACAAAAGTATCGGTTTCACGTGAGGCGGTACCGTTACCGATGGCAATCAGATCGACATTATGTTTACTGACCAATGCTGCGACGGTTTGCATCGCTCGCTCGTATTGATTTTGTGGTACATGCGGATAGATGGTGTCGGTGGCGAGTACTTTTCCGGTTGCATCGACGACGGCGACTTTACAGCCAGTCCGCAGCCCCGGATCGAGCCCCAGCGTTGCACGAGGGCCAGCTGGCGCTGCCATGAGGAGATCTTTGAGGTTATTAGCAAACACATCGATAGCCTCAATCTCCGCACGTTCTTTCATCGCGGCCATCAGCTCAGTCTCCATGTGCATCGAGACTTTAATTCGCCACGCCCAACTGATCACTTGCTGACGCCATTGATCTGCGGGAGCTTGACTGAGATGCAACTGATAATGCTCGGCGATTAAGGTTTCGCAATACGAGTGGCGTAGGCTCTCATCTTGCTGAGGGTCGGCATTTAAGCTCAGAGTTAAGAAGCCTTCGTTACGACCACGCAGCATGGCTAAAGCACGATGTGATGGCGTTTTACTGATCAGCTCTCGGTGATCAAAATAGTCTTTAAACTTTTCACCCGCTTGCTCTTTACCTGCCACGACTTGAGCAACAATCTCCGCGTGACGGGTTAAATAGTGGCGTATTTTGGCTAATAGGTCGGCATCTTCAGCGATGCGCTCCATGATGATCGCTCGTGCGCCATCCAATGCCGCTTTACTATCGGCAACACCTTTATTGACGTCGATATAAGCTAAAGCGGCTTGCTCTGGTTCGATATCCCCTTGTAACCACAAGCGATCTGCTAACGGTTCAAGACCGGCTTCAATGGCGATTTGACCTTTGGTGCGTCGTTTCGGCTTATAAGGTAGGTAGAGATCTTCTAAGCGAGTTTTGTTGTCAGCGGCAAGAATTGCTTGTTCGAGCTCTGGAGTGAGCTTACCTTGCTCTTGAATCGATTTAAGAATCGTCTGACGGCGCTCATCCATTTCTCGCAAATAACTTAAACGGGTATCTAAGTGACGCAGTTGCGTATCATCTAATCCTCCCGTTACCTCTTTGCGGTAGCGAGCAATAAATGGCACTGTGTTGCCGTCATCAATTAAGCTAACGGCGGCGATAACTTGTGTAGGGCTGACATTCAGCTCGTTGGCAATCTGTTGGCAGATAGCGTGGCTCATCCGTGGTCTCTCTTTTGAACAATCATGCAGGGATTGTACGTAGTCAATTTTTAGCTGCAATGTCTTTTGCTGATGGTTGGCGGTTCAGGTCGATTTTTAACATGACTCATACCGAAAACTGACCCTGAAATCGAGCTGGAATCGGGGATGAAACGATGAATGCTATGCCCTGTTTAGTGAATTAGGTAACATACTGGCCAATAATAAGGTCTGTAACGATGATTGAGGTAGTAGGTGAAAACGAAACTGATTACACGTGCTGGTTATGAAAAGCTTAAGCAAGAGCATGATCATCTATGGCATGAAAAACGCCCGGAAATTACCAAGATTGTCACTTGGGCGGCCAGCCTAGGCGACCGCTCTGAAAATGCCGATTACACCTTCAATAAGCGTTTGTTGCGTCAGATCGACCGTCGGGTGCGCTATTTGCGTAAATTATTACCAGAGCTGAAGATTGTTGATTACTCGCCACAGCAAGAGGGTAAAGTGTTTTTTGGTGCTTGGGTTGAGATTGAAAATGAAGCGGGCGAGCGAAAAACGTTACGCATTGTCGGACCAGAAGAGATTTATGGTGACGCTAAAAACTACATTTCTATCGATTCACCGATGGCGCGCGCCTTGTTGAAAAAACAAGTCGATGAAGAAGTCACCGTAAAAACCCCAACCGGTGATAAACTCTGGTTTATTAATACCATTCGTTACGAAAAATAGTTACCCCATTGGTTCGTCAAGTTGGGGCTAGGAAAAATATGCACAAAAAAAACAGACCGACTCTGCAAGATATTGCTGATCAAGTCGGCATTACCAAAATGACCGTCTCGCGTTACATGCGCGATCCTAATTCCGTGGCAAAAGTCACCCAACAAAAAATTGCCGCGGTGGTTGAGCAGCTTGGTTATATTCATAACCGTGTACCTGCGATTATGTCTAAATCGTCCAGTCGGGCCATTGGCATCATTTTGCCTTCGCTCTCTAACCAAGTGTTTGCTCATTTGGTGCAAGGCATCGAAGAGGTTACTCAGGCCGCAGGCTACGATACCTTAATTGCCCACACCGGTTATAACCCCCAAGTTGAAGAAAACAAAATTGCCGCGTTTCTTTCTTATCGGGTGGATGGATTAATTTTAACCGAAACCAATCATACTGAACGCAGTCGGCAAATGCTCAAATCCGCGGGGATTCCGGTGGTTGAAACGATGGAAATCCCGACCCAACCGATTGACATGGCTGTTGGGTTAGATCACGAACAAATTTCGTATCAGGTCGTGCAGCAGATGATCGCCCGTGGTCGACAGCAGGTTATCTATCTTGGCGCTCGGTTAGACACGCGAACTCAACTGCGTCGGCAAGGTTATGAGCGAGCCATGCGTGAAGCGGGTCTTCAGCCGATGCAGGTGTCGACTGGTGAGCATTCCAGTTTTACCTTGGGCGGTATTTTGCTACAACAGGCGTTGCAACAGTACCCAGCGCTGGATGGTATTTTTTGCACCAATGATGATTTAGCGGTCGGGGCGATGATGTATTGTCATCACCATCGTATTGCGGTCCCACAGCAGATTGCCGTCGTGGGTTACAATGCGTTGGATATCGGGCAGGCAATTGTGCCGCGTTTAACCAGTGTGGAAACGCCCCGTTTGGCGATTGGTAAAAAAAGTGCCGAGCTGTTGCTGGCGGCACTCTCTGGTCAAGCTGTCGAGCCGAAGGTTTATGATTTAGGCTATCGATTAACCCATGGCGAAAGCTGGTAATTGCTTGCGCTGTCTAGCGATTAACGGGTGAATAAAAAGCTCGCGCCTTGATCCGCCGAAGTCACGTGTTGGCGAGCGAGGGTGAACAGTTCTCGCCCCCAACTCTGTTGATCCTGTTCAGTCAGCGCTGGCTGCGCCACGCGTTGACTTAAATCGGCTAAACAGGTGAGCTCACCCTTGGTGGCATCCAATCTCAGTAAATCACCATCGCGCAGTAAGCCTATCGCTCCCCCGCGCAGTGCTTCAGGAGAGACGTGGATCGCGGCGGGGATTTTTCCTGAAGCGCCAGATAAGCGACCATCGGTCACTAATGCGATTTTAAAGCCGGCCTTTTGTACATTGCCGAGGATTGGCATCAATTTATGCAGTTCAGGCATTCCATTGGCTGCTGGACCGCTGTAACGAACCACCACAATGCAATCTTGATTCAGCTCGCCGCGTTGATAAGCCGCTTCCACGTCATGTTGTGAATTAAACACTTTAGCGGGAGCCTCAACGATATGATGAGAGGGTTTGACTGCCGAGACTTTGATCACCGCTTGGCCAAGGTTACCGCTCAGTACCTTAATCCCTCCGGTTGATTGAAATTGCTGATGCCGCGCGGCGATCACGCTGGCATCCAGCGTCTCATCGCAAGCTTGCCAACTGAGTTGCCCCTCGGTTAACACTGGGCGAGTTAATTGATCGGCAAACTGACCGAAAGCGGGCGTGACATCGGTATGCAGCAGATTTCGCTCATTGAGACGGGTGAGCAGCATCGGTACTCCTCCCGCCGCCTCAAAAGCATTAATATCAGCGCTACCATTCGGATAAATATTGGTTAATAACGGCACGATTTGCGACAAATCGCTGATGTCCTGCCAAGTTAAGATCAGCCCTGCGGCTCGTGCAACCGCGAGCATGTGAATGGTGTGATTGGTGCTGCCACCCGAAGCCAGTAAGGCGACAACGCCATTGACCAAACTTTTCTCGTTGATCACTGTACTCAGTGGTCGGTAATTCGGTGTGCCCGGAGCCATCGCTGCAATCGCGTTGGCCGCATAGGCGGTTAAGGCATGACGTAATGGATTATTCGGTGCAACAAAAGCAGACCCAGGTAGCATCAAACCCATGGCTTCAAACACCAATTGATTGGTGTTGGCGGTGCCGTAAAAGGTACACGTACCAGGGGAGTGATAAGAATGACACTCCATATCGAGCAGTGCTTCGCGGCCGACTTGCCCCGCGCTGTATTGCTGGCGAATCTCGACTTTTTGTTCATTACTGATCCCAGTGCCCATTGGGCCAGCGGGAATAAAAGCGGTCGGTAGGTGAGCATAACTGAGCGCGCCCATTAATTGTCCCGGGGCAATTTTATCGCAGATACCAAGCAGTAAAGTGCCATCAAACATGTTGTGACTGAGCGACATCGCGGTGGCTTGGGCTATCATGTCCCGGGAGAACAGCGACATATCCATCCCTGGCTGACCTTGAGTCACGCCATCGCACATCGCCGGTACGCCACCGGCGACTTGTGCCGTGTGTCCACTGGTCTGTAATGCGGCTTTGATGCGCGCAGGGTAATCCAGATACACTTGATGGGCACTGAGCATGTCATTATAGGCGGTGATGATCGCAAGGTTTGATTTGGTTAAGTCAAGAATGTGCGATTTTTCGCTTTGACAAGAGGCCGCAATCGCATGAGCTAAGTTACCGCATGATAAACTGGCTTTGCCTTTTCCTGCGGCGAGTTGTTGAGCGGTTCTGGTTAAAAATGCGTGACGAAGTTCACGACTGCGCTGTGCAATTCGTTCGGTGACTTGCAAGAGGAGCGGCTGAGTCATGGTTATTCCTCCCGAGCTTGTAGGGCGAGGATCGCTTGATTGACCACTTCCTCAATGTCACCGTCAATACTGATGGTGAGAACATCGTGTTCTGTTTCGCTGGGGCGTTCTAAGGTAGCAAATTGGCTATCGAGCATGCTGGTTTTCATAAAGTGACCCTGCCGCGCTTGCATCCGTTCTATAATCAGTGCTTTATCACCGTCCAGAAACAGAAACGTCACCTGTTGATTGCCATCGCGAATTTGATCGCGATAGCTTTTTTTCAGAGCCGAACAGACGATGATGCCTTGCTCACTCTTATTTTCTAAGCTAAAAGCCGCGTCACGAATCCGTTCTAACCAAGGGGCGCGGTCGTGGTCATTGAGTGGTTGACCTTGGCGCATTTTTTCAATGTTGGCGCGAGGATGCAAATCATCACCATCGATAAATTTTGCTTGCAAACGTTCAGCAATGCGTGCCCCAATGGTACTTTTTCCACAGCCACTGACACCCATCACAATAATGCTTTTACCAGTCATATCGACTCCTTAGTCCGAGATCTGAGCGAGATCCCAATTTTTAACTTTGCCTAACGAATTGGCTTTATCTTAATCTTGTTATCGGTAACATGTTACCCGTAACTTATAGATTTGTGAACCGAAACACAAACATCCCATTCTTGATAAAGGTGAACGAAATGGACCAAATAGCACATAGCCCTACCTATCTGTTGTTGCTCGCCCTTGCGGCGATCGTTGCTCTACTGTTTTTGATCATGAAGTTAAAAGTCCATGCTTTTGCTTCATTAACGTTAGTCAGTTTCGGCACCGCATTGGCCGCTGGCATTCCAGCCAATCAAGTGGTGCCGAGCATGATGTCTGGATTCGGCGGCACGCTCGCTTCTGTTGCTTTACTGGTTGGTTTAGGAGCCATGATTGGTAAGATTTTAGAAGTGACGGGCGGGGCAAAAGTCTTAGCTGATACCCTAATCGGTCGGTTCGGAGAACAGCGTGCGCCTCTGGCCCTCGGTGTTGCCTCATTATTGTTTGGTTTTCCGATCTTTTTTGATGCCGGCTTAATCGTCATGATGCCGATTTTGTTTAGCGTCGCGAAACGCTTTGGCGGTTCAACACTCAAATACGCTTTGCCAGCGGCGGGTGCGTTTGCGGTGATGCATGCGTTTGTTCCTCCGCATCCCGGCCCAGTTGCTGCCGCTGAGTTATTGGGCGCTGATATTGGTCTGCTGTTAGTGGTGGGTTTACTGGTGGCGATCCCGACTTGGTATCTTGGCTCGTATTTGTTTGGTCTTTATTGCGGTGAAAAATTTAACTTACCGCTCTCTAAAGCCTTTTTAAATGCCGAAGTAATGTTTAAAGACAAAGCGGATTTACCGAAATTTTCTACCGTACTGTTTATTTTGGTTCTACCTGTATTGTTGATCTTCTTGGATACCGGGTTAAATACGTTAGCGGTGGCTGGTGTGCTGGACGGTCAGCAGCCTTGGATTGAATTTTTACGCATGCTAGGAAAAACGCCGATTGCGTTACTTATCACGCTATTGGTGTGTTTATTCACCTTTGCTGGTAAATATGGCATGAGTAAGCTAGAAAAATTGTGTACCGATGCGTTAGCCCCGATCTGTGCCGTTATTTTAGTCACTGGTGCAGGCGGTATGTTTGGTGGCGTATTACGTTCTAGTGGTATTGGCCAAGCCCTAGCCGATGTATTAGCCCATACTGGCATGCCAGTGATTGTCGCTGCTTTTGTGATTTCGACGTGCTTACGGGTTGCGCAAGGCTCAGCCACGGTTGCCTTAACCACCACGGCGGCGCTGATGGCACCGATTGTTGCGCAAACCACAGGTTTGTCAGAGTTAGACTTATGCTTTATCGTGATTGCTATTGCTGGTGGCGCGACGGTGCTGTCTCACTTTAATGATTCTGGTTTCTGGTTGGTCTCTCGCTTGCTGGAAATGGATGAAAAAACTACGCTCAAAACGTGGACGGTAATGGAAACGCTGCTGGGTAGTATTGCGTTTATTATTGTCGCCACTCTCAGCTATCTTCTATAAGGTTTAGGTATGATGACTCTTGAACAGCGCTTGGCGCAGATAAAAATTGTTCCTGTGATTGCGATTAACCATGCTCAGCAAGCGCTGCCGCTGGCCAAAGTATTGATGGAAAATGGCCTGCCGTGCGCGGAAATCACTTTTCGTACAGAGGCGGCGCAAGAGGCTATTCGTCTGATGCGCGACGCGTATCCTGAGATGTTGATTGGCGCTGGGACGGTGCTAACCACGGCGCAAGTCGATCAAGCTCAGCAAGCGGGAGCGGATTTCATTGTTAGCCCAGGACTCAATCCCACCACAGTGAAATATTGTCAGCAACGTGGTATCGCCATTGTGCCAGGGGTGAATAACCCCAGCTTAGTCGAGCAAGCGATGGAACTTGGTTTGCGCACGTTGAAGTTTTTCCCTGCCGAGCCTTCTGGCGGCGTCGCCATGCTCAAAGCGCTCAGCGCCGTTTATCCGGTCAAATTTATGCCGACGGGGGGCATCAGTGCGGCTAATGTACAGCACTATTTGGATTTACCATCGGTCGTGGCTTGTGGTGGCACTTGGATGGTGCCGACAGACCTGATGGATAAAGGTGATTGGTCAGCGATTGCCAAGTTGGTACGCGAGCTGTAACGTTTTATCGGTCCTTGGCACCATGCAGAGATAACTGTCTAAGCCAACCGTGATGGTTGGCTTTCTTGATCAATCGATGCCTTATTTTATCTTTTCTAGCGATACGTAAGCGTTAAAGCTTGAAATAAGGGGCTTTTTTGGCTTCGATTATCCGTTATGATGAGTAGTCGGTCGAAAACAGGTAATAAATGCTAACAATTCTTTAAATTGCTCACCGTGCAACAGTGTTACATTTTGTTTGCCCTCATCTGTGCGGGTGTCATCTCTTTTTAGTGGGATCAGTGGACATGCAAGAAAACTATAAAATTTTAGTGGTTGATGATGATGCGCGTTTGCGTGCATTGCTCGAGCGTTACTTATCTGAACAAGGTTTCCAAGTTCGTAGCGTTGCCAATAGCGAGCAAATGGATCGGCTGTTAACCCGTGAAACTTTCCATTTGATGGTGCTCGATCTGATGCTGCCGGGCGAAGATGGCTTATCGATTTGTCGTCGTTTAAGAAATGCCAATAATCTTATTCCGATTTTAATGCTGACGGCAAAAGGCGATGAGATTGATCGCATCGTAGGTTTAGAAGTGGGGGCGGATGATTATTTGCCGAAACCCTTTAACCCTCGTGAACTGCTGGCGCGGATTAAAGCCGTATTACGTCGCCAAGTAATTGAAGCGCCCGGTGCGCCGAGTGCTGAAGATACGATTGTCGAATTTGGTGAGTTTCGTTTAAATCTGGGTACGCGCGAAATGTTTCGTGGTGAAGAAGCGATGCCACTGACTTCTGGTGAGTTTGCGGTATTAAAAGCTTTAGTGACCAATGCTCGTGAACCTTTATCTCGTGACAAATTAATGAATATGGCTCGTGGTCGAGAATACTCAGCGATGGAGCGTTCTATCGATGTGCAAATTTCTCGTTTGCGCCGTATGTTAGAGGTTGACCCAAGCAAGCCGCGTTATATTCAAACGGTGTGGGGCTTAGGTTACGTCTTTGTGCCAGATGGTAAAGCCGCCAGTTAAGATAATTATCTGCAGCCAGTGTTCAAGATGTCCACTGGCTGTTATCGTTTTATCCCTCCATTATTCTCACACCTTAGGTGCACTATGCGAATCCGTAGTTCATTTACCCAAACGATTCTGCTGTTTTTTACCCTCTTGGTTGCCAGTCAAGCGTATTCCTATTTTGCGCTGATTAATTATGCGCTGATCCCAAGCTTGCAGCAGTTCAATAAAATTCTCAGCCATGAAATCAGTTTGATGTTGGATGATAGCTTTACCGATGCTGAGCCTAATTTAGATCGATCGCTACGTTTGCGGGTGTTGGAAAAGCTTGGGGTTGAGATCTTTAGTGATGATGGTCCGGCGGCGGATGAGTTTCAACGCGCGATCAGTATCGATTTGATGAGCGATAAAATGAGCGAAGAACTGGGCTCTCCGACGGAAGTACGCATGGGCGTTGGAGCAGAAAGTTATATTTTATGGATGAAAATCGAACAGTTACCTGAGCAAATCTTACGTATTCCGCTGACTGAATTGCGGGAAGATGATTTTGCTCCCCTGTTTCGTAACAGTATTTTTGTCGCCGTACTGATCTTGGTTGGAGGATGGTTGTTCATTCGCTTGCAAAATCGTCCTTTGATTGCGTTAGAAAGAGCCGCTTTGGCAGTAGGACGAGGGGAGATCCCGCCGCCAATTGTAGAGAGTGGGGCCAGTGAAATTCGCGCGGTAACTCGCGCATTTAATCAAATGTCGCAAGGCATTCAAGCGCTGGAAGAAGATCGCGCTTTACTGATGGCGGGAATCAGCCATGATTTGCGAACGCCACTAACGCGAATCCGCTTAGCAACCGAAATGATGTCTCCTCAAGACAGTTATCTCGCTGAAGGGATCATTAGCGACACCGAGGAGTGTAACGAGATCATCAGCCAGTTTATGGACTACTTAAAACCGGTCGATAAACAAACCTTCCAAGCCGTCGATCTCAATGAGATTGGCGGAGATATTGCCAGTTCTGAAGGCGGTTATGAGCTGCACATTGAAACGGATTTTCAAGCTTCGATTGAACCGGTATTTGGTAATCCGATTGCCATTAAACGGGCGGTGAGTAACTTAGTGGTGAACGCGTTACGTTATGGCAATGGCTGGGTGAAAATCAGTACTGGGGTAACGGCGGATAAACGTATGGCTTGGGTCTGTGTTGAAGACAATGGTCCAGGGATTGATCCGAGCCAAGTGCAAAAGGTCTTTGAGCCCTTTATTCGAGGCGATACTGCGCGAGGCAGTGAAGGCACTGGCCTTGGGTTGGCGATTGTAAAACGTATCGTTGGTCAGCATCATGGCGCGGTTGTTTTAAATAATCGTAGCGAAGGTGGCCTTAAAATTCAGCTCAGTTTTCCAACCAAGTAAGCCTGGCAGTCTTCAGTCAGGGATCAAGCCGGTTAGCGTATCGCCAACCGGCTTAATTATTTGAACTCGCTTATGGTTGCTCAGTGACGGTGGTTTCTGACTCTTGGCGAGTCGAGTGCTCTGGTAATAAGAGATTGAGTAGAATCGCGGTAATGCCGCCTGCGGCTACGCCAGAAGAGAAAATACTTTTGATGATCTCTGGCATAAATTGCAGAATTTCAGGTTTTTGCGCAATGCCTAATCCCATCGAAAAAGACAGTGCCATGATTAAAATGGCTCGGCGATCGAGTTCAACTCGCGAAATGATTCGTACCCCAGCGGCGGCAATCGTACCAAACATGACAATCGTTGCGCCACCCAGTACAGGCTCTGGAATTAACTGCACAAAGCTTGCTACACCGGGAAAGAGTCCAAGTAACATCAGCATCGCCGCGATGAAATAACCGACATAACGGCTGGCAACGCCAGTTAATAATATCACCCCATTATTTTGGCTAAAGGTCGAGTTAGGGAAACTATTCAGTAGCGCGGCGAGAGCGGAGTTAATCCCATCAGCCAGTACGCCCCCTTTGATACGTTTCATGTAGACTGGGCCTTTGACCGGTTCTCCTGAGACTTCCGAGGTCGCAGTGATATCGCCAATCGCTTCTAACGCCGTGATCAAAAAAATCAATACTAATGGAATGAATAAAGACCAATCAAAGCTTAGTCCATATTGCATTGGGATAGGCAGGGCGATGAGGCTACTTTGAGGACGCTGTGTGGTATCAACCATACCGAGTAAGTAAGCCATGATATAACCGACCAGCATAGCGATGACGATAGAAGCAACGCGAATATACGGATTGCGAGCTCGGTTAAGGATCACGATAAGCGCTAATACGGTGCCTGCTAAAGCGAGTTTATCAAGGCTACCAAAGCTACCATCACTCAGTGCGCTGTAGCCGCCTCCGATAGAGACTAAGCCGACTTGGACTAAGGTCAAACCGATTAACGTTACCACGATACCAGAAACTAAAGGGGTAATGATCCGCTGGGCAAACTGCAGCACACGTGATAGTAAAATTTCAGCAAAAGAAGCGACTAAAATGGTACCAAAAATCGCCGCCATCATAGTGGCGATATCCGCTCCGCCCGCTTTCAGCGCGAGGCCCGCGCCAATGATTGGCCCCAGAAAGTTAAAGCTGGTGCCTTGAATCGAGAGCAGTCCCGAGCCAATCGGCCCGAAGGTTCGGATCTGAATAAAAGATGAAAGACCAGAGGCAAACAGCGACATACTAATAATGGTATTGGTTTGATCGGCCGGAACCCCTAACGCTTGGCAAATGATCAATGACGGTGTGATGACGGCAACGAACATCGCCAGTAAATGCTGGATCGCGGCGAATAAAGTTTGGGGCAAAGGCGGGCGCTCATTTAATTGATAGATCAATTCAGAGGGACGCGTATCGTGTTGGTGACTCATGATGGTATCCTAAAATGACAGTCGATGACGTGCGCTGAATGGGCCGTCACCGTTGAGTTTTTATCGCCTGTGATTGCTGTTAATCAGGCTCAACTCTGAGTTGACCAAGCCGGATTCTCTGCTTGCTATAGTCCAGTGCTAGTAGAGAAATCGTCATCTTGGTGATTTTGGGCGAGGATTATAGAGCCTTAATCAGAAAAAGCAAACGTTTGCTTTTCAATGTATCAATAAGAGGTAACAGACATCATTGTACGTTCAAGTAACACGAAAACGAGAATGTGGTGAATATTATGCTTTGGCGTAGACTTCGCGCTCACCGAGCCAGCGTTCAATAATCGCATCAGCATGAGTGGGGTAGTGATCATGAATGTGCCGTGCCATTCTTTGTACTTCTGGTATCAAGCGTTGATCACGGACCAGATCGGCAATTTTGAAATCAGCTAATCCGGTTTGTTTCGTGCCCAATAATTCACCCGGACCACGAATTTCTAGATCGCGCTGAGCAATCACAAAACCATCGTTGCTTTCCCTTAATACAGCCAAACGTTTTTGCGCGGTTTTCGATAAGGGTGAACGGTACAGCAGCACACAGTGACTGGCGACAGAGCCTCGACCGACTCGGCCACGCAATTGATGCAATTGTGCTAAACCTAATCGCTCTGGATTTTCAATGATCATCAAGCTAGCGTTCGGTACATCGACGCCGACTTCAATGACGGTGGTTGCCACTAACAGGTGCAATTGATTGTCTTTAAAGGCTTGCATCACCTGCTGTTTTTCCGCGGGTTTCATGCGCCCATGGACCAAGCCAATCTTAAGTTCAGTCAACTGGCGCTGCAGTTCTTCAGCGGTATCGGCCGCAGCTTGCGCCTCCAGCACTTCAGATTCATCAATTAAAGTACAGACCCAATAAGCTTGTTTATGCTCATGCAGGCAAGCATGACGAACCCGTTCGATGATATCACTGCGCTTGGTATCCGGAATCGCCACTGTTTGGATGGGCGTTCGTCCGGGAGGCAGTTCATCAATAATTGAAGTTTCTAAATCCGCATAGGCGGTCATGGCAAGAGTACGTGGGATCGGGGTCGCAGTCATAATTAACTGGTGTGGATAAGCACCTTGTTTTGCGCCTTTTTCACGTAGCTCTAAACGTTGATGTACGCCAAAGCGATGCTGTTCATCAATAATGACTAACGCAAGGTGATCAAACTCAACCTGCTCTTGAAAAAGCGCATGGGTGCCAACGACCATTTTCGCGGTGCCACTGGCAATCTGCGTTAATTCAGTTTGCCGAGCTTTGCCTTTTAGTTTACCGGCAAGCCAAGCGACTTGAATGCCTAACGGAGCAAACCAGTTGGCGAAGTTTGCCGCATGTTGTTCGGCTAGTAATTCGGTTGGGGCCATCAGCGCCACTTGATAACCGTGTTCAATGGCTCTGAGTGCGGCTAAAGCGGCGACTAACGTTTTACCGGAACCGACATCTCCTTGCACTAGGCGCATCATTGGATGGGCTTGGCTAAGATCGGTTTCAATCTCTTCTACGACTCGTGTTTGTGCTTGAGTTGGTTGAAACGGCAGCAGGGCAAGAAATTGTTTTTTGAGTTGGCCTTGAGTGATGAGAGGCAGCGCCGCGTCTTGTTGACCTTTGCTACGCACCGCGAGCATGGAGAGGTTTTGCGCTAATAACTCCTCGATGATCAGGCGAACTTGAGCGGGATGACGCCCTTCATCAAATTGGCTCAGGTCGATATCAGTCGGCGGGCGATGCAAAATATGCAGCGCTTGAGCGAGGCTGATCTGTTTATCGTACAATCCATCAGGCATCAGTTCTTGTACCGCGGCTTTATCGAGTAGCGCAAGAGCTTGTTCGGTTAAGCTGCGCAGTGTGCTTTGCCTTAGGCCTTCCGTGGTTGGATAAACAGGGGTCAGGGTTGCCTCTTCGGGTTGTGTGTCTTGTGGCTGAGTATAAAGCTGATAATCGGGATGGATGATCTCCAGTCCGTGATTTCCGGGTTTGATCTCGCCAAACGCATAAATCACCTTACCAATCGCAAAGCTATTTTTCATCGCTGCAGTAAAATTGAAAAAACGTAGCGTGAGAGATCCATTACCATCACTGATCTTTACGGTGAGCATTTTCCGCCGCCCAAAATGGGTATCAGTGGCGGTTATTTTACCTTGAACTGCTGCCCATAATCCTGGATGTAGCTTGACCATCGGATAGATGCGTGAGCGGTCTTCATAACGCAGTGGAAGATGAAACAGCAGATCCTGTACATTGCTTAAGCCAACTTTAACAAGCTTTTCAGCGACTTTAGCGCCGACACCCGATAGCGATGTTAATGGTATTGCGGACAGAAGCTGCGACATAATATCAACCAGTTAATCAGAAATGGTACGTGTTATTCAATCATTGAGCTGTGTATTTGTACAGTTAAATTATGCGCGCTGCATCGCGTCCCACCATTTTTCATCAGCGACAATCTGTCCTTGATCGTCCAATAATGGGTATGCCAGTCCTTTACGTTTGGCGACTTTAGCCAAAACCGGATGACCGCGTTCAAACAAAATACGCTGAATTGTTGCTTGGGATAGGGCGCTTTGTTCGCGGTCATACATCCCAGCTTGCTGACGCTGGCGCTGCGCTTCATATAAGATCAGCGCACTAGCCACCGAAACATTCAAGGATTGGACCATGCCCACCATGGGAATAACAATATCATGATCGGCTAATTGCAAGGCCTGTGGCGAGATGCCTGACTTTTCACTGCCGAAAATGATGGCGGTGGGTTGGGTGTAATCAATCGCTCGAAAATCGATAGCGTCCTCGGATAAATTGGTCACCAATATTTGCATGCCGGTCTCTTTTAAGTGACTGACGGCCTCTAGCGTGCTGTTGTGAGTCTGGACTTCAACCCAATTGCGCGCCCCTGCCGATGTGTGGCTTAAGGTACGCATTTGTTCGTTTGGCCATACAGCATGAATTTGGTGTAACCCAACCGCATCGGCGGTGCGGATCACTGCAGAGACATTATTCGGTTTGTGGACTTCTTCCAAACAGACGGTTAAATCGGTTTGACGGGCTTTAAGCACATCTTGAATGCGTTGATAACGTTCTAAATTCATAAATCTATTTATGTGCTCGCGTTGTGCTGCACACCTTTTCTTAGTCAGTCTATTGCTAATAAAAAAGCCCTGATTCAGGGCTTTCTGTGCGTTAAAGGGCTAGTACTTTCTACGCCGCACTTTTAAGGCGTTTGGCATCACGCGGATTTTTCGCATGATCCCCGCTAAGTGGACTCGGTCTTTGGTGCTTAACAGTACCGTCACGGTATACAAACGGCCATCGCGCTCTTCGGTAGAGAGGCCGTGAATGTTTGAACCGGTATTGGAAATAACATTGGTTAAATCGGCCAGCGCACCTTGACGATTGTGCATATCCACCGTCAGTTCAGCGATAAAGTCTTGGTCGTAATCTTTGGTCCATTCCACCGCCATGTATTTATCGGGCTCTCGTTGGTAGCCGCGTACATTTGGACAGGTTTCACGGTGTACAACCAAGCCGCGTCCCGGAGAAACATGAGCAATAATCGAATCATCAGGGATTGGATGGCAGCAATTAGCGAAGGTTAATAAAATGCCTTCTGCGCCGCGGATAGGCAATTTTTTCTTCGCCGAACCGTCAGGGTTTTCTGTTTCGTTGAGCTCATCGGCATTGCCCAGTAAGCGACGTGCGATGACGATACTCATTAGTTCACCCAAACCAATCGCGGCGAGTAAATCTTGCTCGTTAGCGATTTTAAGTTCACTTAATACATGGGCAAAATTTTCTGGGCTGATGTCGGCCAGTGAGCGCTCACCGAGGGCGTGGTTGAGCAGTCGGCGACCTAAGGTGATGGACTCTTCGCGGCGCATGGTTTTCAGCACTTGGCGAATTTTAGTTCGCGCCCGAGAGGTCACCACATAGTTGAGCCAAGCGGCGTTTGGTCTTGCGCCGGGCGCACTGATAATCTCAACGGTTTGACCATTTTTAAGTGGTTTGCTCAGCGGATAAGGGTTGCGATCGACTCGTGAACCCACGCAAGTATTACCCACATCAGTATGGACCGCGTAAGCAAAATCGACCGCGGTAGCGCCCATCGGCAGTTCCACGATGCGCCCTTTGGGAGTAAAGACGTAGATTTCATCGGGGAAGAGATCCGATTTTACGTTTTCAATAAATTCAAACGAGTTACCCGCGCTTTGTTGTAGCTCAAGTAAACTTTGCATCCAACGCTGGGCTTTGACTTGCGCCGTGGTGCCTCCTCGTTCGCCATTAGCTTTATAAGACCAATGAGCGGCAACCCCTTTGTCGGCCATTTGATCCATATCTTCGGTGCGAATTTGCACTTCGACAGGGACGCCATGTGGACCGACCATTGAGGTATGTAACGATTGATAGCCATTGGCTTTAGGGACCGCGATGTAATCTTTCACTCGCCCCGGACGAGGCTTGTAAAGGCTATGGACTTGGCCCAATACGCGATAACAGGTATCGGCCGAATCGACAATCACTCGAAAGGCGTAGATATCCATAATGGTGTGAAAGCGCTGTTCTTTAGTCTTCATCTTGTTATAGATGGAATAAAGATTTTTCTCTCGGCCAACCACTCGCGCTGAGAGATTGACTTCTCGTAAGCGATCTTCAATTTCACTATGGATGCGTTGAATCATCTCTTTGCGATTACCACGAGCCGCTTTGACCACTTCTTTGAGGACCCGAAAGCGATTCGGATATAAGGCTTCAAAACCGAGCTCTTCGAGCTCGGTTTTAATATTATGGATACCTAAGCGGTGAGCGAGAGGGGCATAGATCTCTAATGTTTCACGGGCAATTCGCCGTTTTTTATCGGGACGCAACGCACCGAGCGTACGCATGTTGTGCGTACGGTCAGAGAGTTTGATCAAGATGACTCGAATGTCTTGCACCATCGCTAGCACCATTTTGCGAAAATTTTCCGCTTGGGCTTCTTTACGATCGCGAAACTTGAGTTTATCCAGTTTAGACACACCATCGACCAGTTCGGCGACAGCGCTCCCAAATTGGGCTTCTAGTTGTGCTTTAGTGGCAGAGGTATCTTCGATAACATCGTGCAGCAAGGCCGCTTGCAGTGTTTCTAAATCCAAACGCATTTCTGCTAGGATTCGAGCCACTGCAACAGGGTGGATAATATACGGTTCCCCGCTTGAGCGGGTTTGCCCTTCATGAGCATCTCTTGCCACTAGGTAAGATTGGCGCAGAGCCTCTATTTGAGGCTCTGTGAGATATTCTTGGACAACACTTTTGAGGCTATCGAATAGATACAAATTTCAGGCCCGTCAGTTGAATCCTTGCTGATACAGAATTAGCGGTTATGAACGATGCTGCTTACCGCGGCTAATTCTGCTGCTTCTTGCTCTTGTTGCTCTTGACGCTCACGATTATCAAGTACATCTTTCGTGATCAGACCTTCTTCGATTTCGCGTAGAGCGATAACCGTGGTCTTATCGTTCTCTTCCGGCACTAGAGCGTCTTTACCGCCCGTTTGAATTTGACGAGCGCGGCGAGCCGCAATCAGAACTAAGTCGAAACGGTTGCCAACTTTTTCAACAGCGTCTTGAACAGTTACGCGTGCCATGAGAACTCCAAATAGTTAACTAAAATAGGGTTGATTGTAAAGTATACAGCCTAACGCTAACAGATACTAGCGACAGGCGATGCCCAAATTACATCGTCATCCAACGCAAGTCAGCCGTGTTAGTGATGGCGACTTTCGTTGGTGGATAAGGCGGGGTTATTCCGCCAATAAAGCCGCGATCATCGATTGATATTTAGCGGCTTGTTTATCTTGCTTTAATCTTTCTGCGCGTAAGATGGCTTTAAAGTCCATCAAAGCGACATCGAAGTCGTCATTGACGATCACATAGTCGTATTCACAATAGTGAGAGATCTCAGAGCGAGCTTCGCTCATACGTTTAGCAATCACGGCTACGCTGTCTTGTCCACGTGTATTCAACCGGCGCTCCAGCTCTTCTTTGGATGGCGGTAGAATAAATACGCTTTTTGCGTGAGGCATTTGCTGGCGAATTTGTTGCGCGCCTTGCCAATCAATATCTAGGAAAACATCAATGCCTTTCTCTAGCGTATCTTCGATCCAGACTCGCGAGGTTCCGTAGTAATTCCCGAACACTTCGGCGTATTCGAGGAATTCACCTTGCTCAATCAGTGCTTCAAATTGTTCTTTTTGCACAAAGTGATAATGCACGCCATCTTGCTCTCCAGGCCGCATTCCACGAGTGGTATGTGAGACGGAAACCTTCATCGCATAGGTTGGGTTTCGTTCCAATAGTCCTGCAATTAGGCTAGATTTTCCTGCGCCACTAGGTGCAGAGACAATATACAGAGTACCTTTGCCCATTTATTCGGTTCCACGTTTGAGTTGGAAGATGAGAGAAACGCTATTTTATCATTGTAAATTAACGCTAGTTTTATCTTAAGACTAGCACTGACCCAGTGTAATGCCGTTTAGAAAGTGGCAATTTCGGTCAGAAAAATGGACGCGAAGAGTAGCATGATCCAGCGGATCGGCTCAAGTAAAAGCTGTGGCTATCTCGATAGGCTAATCTGTGTACAGAAAAATTTCTTATTGAAGATAACGATTGCTTAATAAGTAACCCTTGCGAGCTTATCCTGTTTGCGTATAATCGCCGCCCTTAATTCAGCAATTGTTGTTCGATTAAGTAACATTATTAACTGAAGCTGCGGCTTCCCTTTGGGTTCCCTCGCCCCCAAACCAAACTAAAAAGGTCCAATATGAGTCCGTTTACTCCTGCTCAGTTGCGCAAAGCGCTGGTGTATTTAGTGTTATTTCATTTGGTGATTATTGCGTCAAGTAATTACCTTGTTCAACTACCGTTCACACTGTTTGGTTTTCACACCACGTGGGGCGCGTTTACGTTTCCTTTTATCTTCCTTGCCACCGATTTAACGGTACGTATTTTTGGTGCTGGTTTAGCGCGTAGAATCATCTTTTGGGTGATGCTTCCTGCGCTTGCGGTTTCCTATTTGTTATCGGTGATTTTCTTTGAAGGCCAGTTCCAAGGTTTCACTCCACTCAGTGAATTTAACTTGTTTGTTGCGCGTATTGCGGTAGCGAGTTTTATGGCTTATTTGCTGGGGCAGATCTTAGATGTGCATGTCTTTAATCGCCTAAGACAGATGAAACAATGGTGGGTAGCGCCAACCGCGTCAACCCTATTCGGCAATGCACTGGATACGGTGGCTTTTTTTGCAATTGCTTTTTACCAAAGTCCAGATCCGTTCATGGCTGAGCATTGGACTGAGATTGCTTTGGTCGATTATGGTTTGAAGCTCTTGATCAGCTTAGGTCTATTTGTTCCGATGTATGGGGTGCTACTGAATTATTTAATTAATAAATTGACCTTGGTTAAACCCGAAACGTCAGGTAAGCCGATCAAGATATGAATAATCAGCCCAGCATAATGCTGGGCTGAATTGCACTTAAAGCGACGGACCGTTTAATGTTAGCCAGTCATGCCTTACTCGAGACAGCAAAACGCTGATAATCACTAAGCTTATTTTTAACGTTGGGTTAGTTTCGCTGACACAATAAAAGCAATAATCGATCATCGGCTGCTAGCTTGTACCAACCGGCTGTTAAGTTTTCTTCTGTCGCAGGGATCTGTAAATCTTCGCTAAAATCTGCGCGGGCACCGGCCTCACAATCCACGACTTGAGGTACGCGTCTGGCATGCATTCGTCGTTCAAAAAAATATAAGTCAACCAGAATTAATGCAGAGTAGCGTTGATTAACGCTGGCATTATTAACATCAGCAGCAACAAAGCGCAGTGTTTGTGGGTAAAGATGACTCCAAGGTCGCCAGCCTGAACTTTCTTGCGCTGTGCGTATCACTTCAACGCCAGCAGGTAATAGACTGCGTTGATGGCTAAACCAGGTGTATTCTGAGTAAATCTGAAAACCCAACATGCCAGCTCCGGCAAATACCGGAATAATCCAATTAGGTAGTTTTTTCAGGGTGATCGCTCTCAATAACAAGGCGATGCCTGCGGCGCCTAAACCAGCGGAAAAGGTGGCAATTAATTCCCAAAACATACGGTCATCCTACTCAAACATAGTGTCTTGCTAAAAATTCGGGCTTTCAGTTGAAAGCCCGAGTGTACAGTGGTGAGTTGATGTTAATCTTGTCACCTTGGTTGCGATTGATTAATGGTCAATCGCAACACCAGCGCCTTTTGGATAACGAACACTTTCTACCAAGTCCTGGATTTCTTTTGGTGGTGGCGCAGTAACCGCGGATACCGCAAAGGCAACAGCAAAGTTAATCATGGCACCCACAGCACCGAATGATAGCGGTGAAATACCATAACCGAATGAGCCAAATAGCCAGTTATCAGGTGTATTGGGCAGCATATTCGTGCCCGGGATAAAGAACCAACCTAAATAAGTGAAGATATAGAGTAGAGTCACAATTAAACCTGTTAGCATACCGGCAATCGCACCAGCGCTGTTAATACGCTTAGAGAATATCCCCATCATCAATGCTGGGAATAAGGTTGCCGCTGCAATGCCAAAAGCAAGGGCCACCACCTGCGCAGCAAACCCAGGCGGATTGAGCCCCAAATAGGTCGCTAACAAGATAGCGCCGGCCATGGAGATCCGAGCGGCTAACATTTCTCCTTTTTCACTGATGCGTGGATTAATAATATTTTTGATTAAGTCATGACTAATGGCTGATGAGATGGCTAGTAACAAGCCTGCGGCGGTTGATAATGCAGCGGCAATACCACCGGCGGCGATTAAGCCGATAACCCAACTTGGTAAATTGGCAATCTCAGGGTTGGCTAATACTAAGATATCATTATTTACCGTTAACTCATTGCCAGCCCAGCCGCGCTCTGCCGCTTTTTCAGCAAAAGCAGGAGTGTCGTTGTACATTTGGATTCGGCCATCATTGTTTTTATCATCCCAGCGAATTAAGCCAGTTTGCTCCCAAGTTTGAATCCAGTCAGGACGTTCTGCGTAATTAAGCGCAGGCGCACTAGGACCATCAGGATAAAGGGTGGTTAATAGGTTTAAACGTGCCATAGAGGCAACCGCTGGAGCAGTTAAATACAGTAAGGCGATAAACACTAAGGTCCAGCCAGCCGACCAACGTGCATCCGCCACTTTCGGTACCGTGAAGAAACGGATAATAACGTGTGGTAAGCCTGCCGTACCTATCATTAATGATAAGGTAAACAGTACCATATTCAGTTTATTACTGACGTCAGCGGTGTAATCTTGGAAGCCAAGTTCACTGACAATTTCGTTTAATTTCACCAGCAGTGGTAGGCCTGATTCAGTGTGAGTACTAAACATACCGAACATAGGAATCGGATTATTGGTTAGCTGTAATGAAATAAAAACCGCAGGAATGGTATAGGCAATAATTAACACTACATATTGAGCAACTTGGGTGTAAGTAATGCCTTTCATACCGCCGAATACGGCGTAAATAAATACCACAGCAGCAGCGATCCAGATCCCCGTAGAAGAGCTGACTTCTAGGAAGCGGGAGAAAGCGACACCTGCGCCGGTCATTTGACCGATAACATAGGTCACGGACATGATAATTAAACAAACAACTGCCGTGATACGAGCGCCTTTGCTGTAAAAGCGATCACCGATAAAATCAGGCACGGTAAATTTACCGAATTTACGTAGGTAGGGTGCTAACAGCATGGCTAAAAGGACATACCCTCCCGTCCAACCCATTAAGAAAGAAGAGTTGGCATAACCACCGGCAGCCAGCAAGCCCGCCATCGAGATAAATGAAGCAGCAGACATCCAGTCGGCGGCGGTTGCCATACCGTTAGTAATCGGATTAACGCCACCACCGGCGACGTAAAACTCTTTCGTTGACCCAGCACGGGCCCAAATGGCGATACCGATGTAGAGTGCAAAAGAGGCACCAACAAACAGTAAGTTGATTGCAAATTGACTCATGAAAATTACTCCTCTACACCAAATTTTTTATCTAACTTGTTCATTTTCCATGCATAGATAAAAATGATCGCGATAAAGGTAATAATGGAACCTTGTTGTGCAAACCAGAAGCCCAGATCCGTCCCGCCAATATGAATGTCAGCGAGCATCGGGCGCAGCAAGATTGCAAATCCATAAGATACTAAGGCCCAAACGATCAGGCTAATTGTTATGTAGCGCAGGTTAGCGCTCCAGTAAGCAGCGGCGTTGTTGTCATGATCAGCCATAGTTGTGTCCCTTCTTCCCTGTAATGTTAAATTATTGTTACTCTTGAAGGTTAGCAGGCTTTATGCTGGCGATCTGTGCAACTTTAGTCGTGATGGGTGCTGTTTTATTTGCTTGATTTATAATGGTTTATTTTTGTTTTTAGCGGTTTTTTTAGTGAGTAGAGCGAAGAGATTAGCCAAAGGTATAATAAGCGCTATTCGCTCAGTGAGGCGTCTTTGCTGGATCTATTTTGTCTAAATCGTCATTTGTTTACATAAACTTTTCGTTACTGTGTCATAAAGTAGTGCACAATATAGACCAAAGACAATGTGTTAGGGCGATATCATTAATCGATGATAGGAGGATACGTGGACGCAGTTACCATTAATAGTTTTTTTCTGATTGGAGCATTACTGATCGCATTAAGCGTTTTGCTCAGTCCCGTATCATCCAAATTAGGCATTCCAATTTTATTGGTGTTTCTCGCCGTCGGTATGCTGGCGGGAGAAGATGGTTTAGGGGGCATTGTTTTTGATAATTACCCCTTGGCTTATTTGATTGGTAATTTGGCGTTAGCAATCATTTTGCTGGATGGTGGGATGCGCACTCGGGTGGCGAGTTTCCGTGTCGCTTTATGGCCATCGATCTCCCTCGCTACTTTTGGGGTGGCGATTACCACCATGCTGACAGGCTTGATGGCCATGTGGCTCTTTGACCTGAGTTTATTACAAGGGATCTTAGTCGGTGCCATTGTTGGTTCTACGGATGCGGCGGCCGTTTTCTCGTTACTTAAAGGTCGCAGCCTAAATGAACGGGTAGGGGCGACACTGGAGATTGAATCGGGCACCAACGATCCAATGGCGATATTTCTTACTGTGACTCTGATTGCTGTATTGGGTAATCAAGGCCTAGATTTAAGTGCTGGATTTTTAGCGCTGAGTTTTGTTCAGCAATTTGGTGTTGGTGCGTTGATGGGCTTGATCGGAGGTTGGCTATTGTGGAAGTTGATTAACCATACTCAGCTACCTGAAGGGCTCTACTCAATCTTAACCGTCAGTGGTGGTTTAATCATTTTCGCTTTGTCCAATGCTTTAGGTGGTAGCGGTATTTTGTCGATTTACTTAGTCGGTTTACTGCTCGGTAACCGTCCAACTCGTGGTCGCCAGTCAATTTTAAACGTGTTGGATGGTATGACGTGGTTGGCTCAAATTGGCATGTTCTTGGTGCTAGGGTTATTAGTCACTCCTTCTAATTTACTGGATATTGCTTTACCAGGATTAGCTTTAGCGTTTGGGATGATCGTCTTTGCGCGTCCGTTGTCGGTGTGGATAAGCTTACTGCCCTTTAAAAGCTTTACCGCTCGTGAAAAGTGGTTTGTCTCTTGGGTGGGGTTGCGTGGCGCGGTGCCGATTATTTTGGCCGTGTTTCCGATGATGGCCGGATTACCAGACGCGCAGTTGTATTTTAATCTCGCATTTTTCGTGGTTATGGTCTCCCTAATCGTGCAGGGAGGCTCACTAACTCAAGCGATGAGTTTGGCTAAAGTGGAACTGCCCCCAAAACCCGAGCCGATTTATCGTACTGGTGTCGAAGCTTTTCCTGCCAGTCAGTGGGAGCTGTTTGTCTATCGACTCAAAGAAGATAAATGGTGTATCGGTGAACCGCTACGCAACTTGTTTATGCCGGAAGGAACTCGAATTGTGGCAGTGTTTCGCGATCAACAATTGCTTTATCCGTCAGGTAGCACTCAGCTACAAGAGGCGGATATTCTTTGTGTCTTAGGTCAAGAGAACGATCTTCCAGCTTTAAGCCAATTGTTCAGTGAAGCGCCAGAAAAAGCCTCGTTGGCTCGCTTTTTTGGTGATTTTTTCTTGGACATTAATACCAAGTTGGTCGATGTCGCATTGTTGTACGGTTTAGATTTAGGTGATCAATCGGCAAATATGACGCTGAAAGAGTTGGTTGCTGAGCAGTTAGGTAACAGCCCTGTATTAGGGGACTATTTTGAATGGTACGGCTTGCAGTGGGTGGTAGCGGATGTGATCGATTGGCAAGTGACCAAAGTCGGTTTACGCTTACCTGCCGAAGAGGAAGAGTCGGCAGAATAAGTCCTATAGTTAACTCAATGGACTGGCAGTGAGCGCGGGTGATGACGCACACTGCCAGTCCACTACCATTCGATTTGTTTGAGCAAAATCACCGCTTGAGTTCGGTTGGTGACGTTGAGTTTGCGAAAAATTGCCGTCATATGTGCTTTAATGGTCGCTTCTGAGACATTTAATTCATAGGCGATTTGTTTATTCAGTAAGCCGTCAGAGAGCATCCCCAACACTTTATATTGTTGGGGCGTGAGCGTGGCGATTTTCTCGGCTAAGTCATTACCTTGATTGGGGATGTCGACCAATCCTGCGGGGAAATAAGGTTCGCCATTGAGTACCTGATTAAGGGCGCTGATCAAGCTGCGCATATCGCTCGATTTAGGAATAAAACCAAACGCACCATGATGTTTGACTTGAGAGACTATCGCTGATTCTTCACTGGCAGAAATAACCACGATGGGCAACTCAGGGTAAAGCGCGCGCAATTGAATCAAGCCCGACATGCCATTGGCTCCGGGCATTTTCAGGTCGAGCAGCAGTAGGTCAACATCCGCTTGCTGGCTTAATAAGCTCAATAAAGCGTCTAATGAATCTGCTTCAAGTAAATGAGCCCCGCTGATCGCCATATGCACGGATTGAAACAGCGCATTACGAAACAATGGGTGATCATCAGCGATAATAATGGTGTAGGTCGAATCCATGACGTTAATTACTTTTGAACATTTAGTTACAGAAATTATTGTCTTGTTTGTTGATAGTCACAATGGCGATGAACTAAAAGTCTGAACTGTATCGCCTTTTTATTGTGCTCAATGAAAAAAGCGTCAAATGGGTAAGCACTTGACGCTGAATAATAGGCTTCGTTTACGAGCTACTTTTTTAGCCTATTAGCTGGCCGGTTTCTCAAACACCGCCACAGACCAAGCCGGAACCGATAACTTACCGTTATTGACATTGGCTCCCGCACCAATCGATTTCGCGCCAGCATCTTGCTGAATGCTGTGCTGCTGATAGCCAGTAGCGTCAAAGTTGGCAAAGTTTGCTAAAGGTTCTGGTGAGGCGTTAATTACCACTACCAAACCTTGGCGCTTGTCATCAATCGCATCATCAAAACGCTCACCACTATTATCCATGCTCATGACAATCACACCTGCAATCTGCTCACTACCCGTGTTGTGGAATTGAACTCTATCGATAATGGTTTCCCCTTTACCCAGAGTGAACAGGCTGGATGAAGCACGTAATTGAACCAGCTCATGGAAATAACCTTGCATGGTTTCCATATCAGCTTTATCTGGCTGAGCGTTAGTGCCTGCTCCGGTTATCACGTCTTCAATTATCTTCCAGTTTTCGCCATCTTTATCTTCACGAGGTAAACCGATATTCCAGTTGTGACTTTCCATAGTAAAATCGACGCGGTTATACCAATCACCAGAGTCGTAAGAGTCACGCTGCATCGATTTAGAGCGTAAGATCTCGCTGCCCATATGAATAAACGGCACCCCTTGACCTAATATCGCCGTGGATAAGCTCACCGCTTGCATGCGCACGCGCTCATCGCTTGTAACACCATAGGCGATTTTGAACTGGTTATTATCCCATAAAGTTTGATTATCATGTTTGGAAACGTAGTTCTGGATTTCCCAAGCATCTTGCGCATAGCCTGTGGGCTGGCCGTTGTAATCGAGTTCAGATCCCTTAATTAACTGGTCTTTGCTATCGGTAAATTTAAAATCTTTTAAGTTACCGGCCATACCGACCCGTACAGTATCCGCCAAATGTAGTGCGGTGGCACGGTTATCGCTTGCCGCTAGATCATTGGGCAGAACATAGATGCCATTACCAAAGCCTTGGTTACTACGTAGGAAATCTTGACTATCAAAGGGACCGCCGCCACGCACGGCATCCCGTAGCCGATCCGAGAATGAACCGATCCCCGTACCGGCTAAGTTAAGCTGTGTCGCTTGTTTGAATTGGCGATCATTGGCCACTTCACCAAAGTTCCAACCTTCACCATAGAAGTAAACCTCAGGGTTGACCTCTCGTGCCACTTCTAACGTATGGACAATTTGCGTAAGTGGATGATGGCCCATTAAATCCCAACGGAAAGCATCAATTTTGTATGCTTTGGTCCAGGTATAAATCGAATCATCAATTAATTTCGCAAACATCCGATTTTCTGGCGCGGTATTCGAGCAGCAGGTCGAGGTTTCTACTTGACCAGAAAACTCGTTCAAGCGTTGGTAATACCAAGGGACAATTTTATCGAGTACCGATTTATCTGAGACGCCAGCTTCATTGGTGTGGTTATAGGCAACATCCATAACCATGTTCATACCAATGTCTCGTTTCACCGCCATCACCATCTGACGGAACTCTTTAATGCGCGTTGTGCCATCAGGGTTGGTTGAGTAAGAGCCTTCGGGAACGGTAAAGTGGAAAGGATCATACCCCCAGTTAAAGCTATCGACATCGCGCACAAAGCCATTGAGGCGTTGCACCACAGGGTTTTGTTTATTGTCATTGGCTTTTAGCTGATGGAATACTGCCGAAATGGTTATCTCAGTCGCACAGTAAGTACCAAAATCGGGATCGTTTTTCACCGCGGGCTGTAATTGACACAGTTTGCTAAATGGCTGATCAATATCGGCCACTTTAGTTGGGTCTTCATTAATGGTAGCAATATCAAACACAGGTAATAGGTGTAGGTGAGTAACGCCTGAGTCTACTAACGCCTTTAAATGCTTAACCGGTACGGTGTCTGGCTGAGCAAAAGCCGTATATTTACCACGGTGGACTTTCGGTGTGCTGTCATCTAAAGCCGAGAAATCGCGCACATGGGCTTCATAAAGTACAAACTGAGCAGGGTTAGCTTGCGGATGAGGCGCTTTTAAGTCATCCCAACCGGCAGGTTTAAGGTCAGGATGATAGAGATCCACCACTTGGCTATATTGTGAGTTCATCGCCAAGCTAAGTGAATACGGGTCCGTGACTTCATAGCTTTCCATTTTATCCGTGGCTGGATGATAAACCGTTACTTGATAGCGATAAAAATCGCCATGTTTTAGCTCAGTCTCTTCTACTGACCAACTGCCTGATTTAGCATCAAATTTCATTGCTATAGGAGCTTGGGCTTTTTTATCAGCACCATAAGGGATCAGCTTGACGGATTGAGCCGTTGGCGCCCAGAGACGGAAAGTGGTTGTATTACCATTTGTTAGCGCGCCGTATGGCAACTTGACAGCTTCATCGGCATAGAGAGCATCTAAGGCACTGGCGGGTTGCACTTCTGTGACTTGAATTACTCCTTGATTATCACTGGCGACTAACCAGAGCTGACCTTTGACTAATTGTTTCAATTGCTCTTCGCTATAGTCAAAACTAAAACCAACAAAGTCATCTTTGAGATGTGGTTTATCTGATGTCCAATCATGGGCGGCTCTAAGCTTAGAGGTGAACTTGCTATCAAAACCAGTTACCGATTTATTGGCGGAATCAAAACTAAGCTCACCTTGCGCTGAGTGATAGAGTGTTACTGAGGTTGCCTCTTTATTGCCGACTAACAAAGTCTTAGCGTCAGCAAATATAGCACTGGCACCGATGACATCCACTTGGCCTTGTGGCAAGCGTGCTAATGGTTGATAAAAGACTTTATTGGTGCCTTTAAATAGCATCCCAATCGCTCCAATGACCCCTTGTTGAGCAAACTCAAACTTTAAGTTATCGGTTTGATAATCGCCATTGCCGTTAGTATTGGCGATAAGGTTTATACAATCACCATTGTTGTTTATGGGTAAGTCCCAATAAGCGCCATAGGTTGGACTGAATCCAGAAGGGCGGAGTCCCGGCCAGCTTGTGTCTCCGGCATCGTAACTGCTGCATTCGCCGGCGTTCCAAACATGTAGTGTAAAATCGCTTTCGTCACCATCTTGGCTATTAAGGTAAATACGTAATGTATCTTGTTTTAAGTGACTTCTAGCAATTAACTCAGGGTAAACGGCAGCTACTCCTT
Source organism: Vibrio sp. V33_P6A3T137 (assembly GCF_009904835.1). NCBI lineage: Bacteria > Pseudomonadati > Pseudomonadota > Gammaproteobacteria > Vibrionales > Vibrionaceae > Vibrio > Vibrio sp. V33_P6A3T137. The sequence goes on from NZ_WXWK01000146.1 coordinate 52,295, forward strand.
GTTGAGTATAGACGCTGGCATTTTCCCCTAGTTGGGTTAAGTCAATTTTCGTATCAAGTTCACCCAGTGGTTTATCGTTACCAAAGTGAGGGATCATATTGATGCATTGCGAAGCATCTTGCCTGTAGGGTAGGTGCCAGTAAGCTCCGAAGGTGGCATCAATCCCATTAGGAACGAGACTATTGTTCCACTCGGTATTGCTTCCTGCATAGGCTCGACAATGGTTATCGTTCCATACGTGGAGAGTGAGCCCCTGATAAAGATCGTTATCGCTAGTTTGACTGCGTAATGTGGGGTCAGCTTTATAAAAAACGGTGACCGTTTGTGCTTCTGCGGCGATATTGTCATCCGATGACGAGTTACAACCGACCAGTAAGCCGCCTGCCAAAATGGGCAGTATAGCTTTACTTAATGTCGAAAAGTTAGGTTTGTTCACGTTCTAAGTCCCTAGTTTTCTATCTAATCTATAAAAAATTAATTAAAAATTTCATAGAATTAGTGAGGTTATGAGTTCACTGGATATGCT
>NZ_WXWK01000175.1:0-5222 GCF_009904835.1 Vibrio sp. V33_P6A3T137
TAGGCGCTTGACCTTATGCTGACAAAGCCTTTTACTTAATAAGTCAGTGACTGAAAATAGAATAACAACGGTAACTTACCATGAAAGCCATGCTCTCTCAGCCGTACCCACTCGGTGCGACACTCGATAACGATGGATGCAATTTTGCTGTCTTCGCCCCCGCTAACAAAGATATTGTGTTAGCACTTTTTCATGTCGATGGCAGCTACCAAACCCATCCTTTGGATCACGAATATGCCGGTATCCAGCACACCTACGTGGAAGGCGTTAAGGCAGGACAACGTTACGGTTTTATTACTCAAGTCGAAGGCGAGCTATTTTATCTGTCTGACCCTTACGCTCAGGCCTTAGATGGCCCACTGACCTATCAGCCGCCGTTAACACCAAATGGTAGTTTTGATTTGCCCAAATGTGTCGTGGTCGATGATCAATTTGACTGGCAAGGCGTGCAACGCCCTAAACGGCCACGTGATGAGATGGTTATTTTTGAAACCCATGTCAAGGGGCTGACTAAACTCAATCCTAATGTCCCTAAATCACAACGCGGTACTTATTTAGGGTTAATTAGTGAACCAATGCTGACCTTTTATCAGCAACAAAATATCAATACATTGCAACTGCTACCCATCGCCGCCTGTATGCATGAGCCTCACCTACTCGAAATGGGTAAAGTCAATTACTGGGGCTATAACCCATATTTATTTATGGTGCCGGACCCACGTTACGCCAAAAGTGATGCGGTACAGGAATTGAAAACCGTGATCCGCGAACTGCATAAACAAGGCATCGAAGTGATTTTGGATGTCGTTTATAACCATACGGCTGAGGGCGGTGAAGGGGGTGCCGTTTTTAATCTGAAAGGGCTAGATCCTAATTACTACCTCAAGCACGGCTCAATGTACGCTAATTTTACCGGATGCGGCAATACACTTAACCTCACTTATCAGCCCACCTTAAATCTTGTCATGGATACTTTGCGCTATTGGGTCAATGAGTATCAGATTGATGGTTTTCGTTTCGATTTAGCCGCCACGTTGGGGCGTGATGGCGATAATTTTAGTCGTGAAGCCGCGTTCTTTAAAGCCGTAGCTCAAGACCCTGTATTACAACAAGTGAAGTTGATTGCCGAGCCATGGGATATTGGTCCAAATGGTTATCAAGTCGGTAATTTTCCTTTTGGCTGGAATGAAACTAACGATAAATTACGAGATATTGCGCGAAGTTTTTGGCGTGGCGATCAAGGCTTTTTAAAAGAGTTTGCCACACGAATCATGGGTTCACGCGATTTATACAGCGCATCACAGTGGCCCTATAAATTAACCGTCAACTACATCACCTATCATGACGGCTTTACTTTGCAAGATTTGGTTTCTTACAAACATAAACACAATGAAGCCAATGGCGAACAAAATCGTGATGGTCATGGTGATAATCGCTCGGATAACTATGGTTTCGAAGGTGATACCGACAATATGGTCATTCGTACCATTCGTGAGCGACAAAAACGTAATTTTATGGCCAGTTTATTGTTTGCATTTGGGATCCCCCATATTCTTACTGCGGATGTCGTCTCACATACTCAGCAAGGTAATAACAATGCTTATTGCCAAGATAACGACATCAGTTGGTTAAACTGGCAATTGACGGAACGTAAAGAATATTTCAGACAATGGCTCGGTGAAATGGTTGCTGCTCGTCAGCGTTATATGGTGCCGTTTATTCGCGCCTTCAGTGGTGAAACTCGCAATTCAAACCGCGTTTTTTGGCGACGTAATGACGGTACATTAATGGAGCAGGATGACTGGAATCAACGTAACTCGGTAATACTGCATATTGGCATTGGTGATCATGGCCAAGAGCTCGCTTATTTGATTAATCAAACCAACGCTAATACACGCTTCACACTGCCAGGAGAAACGGATCAAGAATGGTGTGTGATCTGTGATACGAATATGCGCACCGTACATCAAGACTCGGTAAAAGATGAGGTTGTCCTCCTTCCCATGTCGATGGCGATTTTGCACAGCCATCCGCGGAAAAAATCGCACAAATAGCCTCTAGCAAGTAGGTGTTCATCGGCTCGACCACCTACTTGCTGTCGATAATAGCGATTTTGATCTCCCACACCACTTCTGTTATAACAGCGCTTCCTCATTGATGTCCCCTATTTATTAGAAACGCTATTTCTCCCAAACTATAGAGCGTAGATTAAGGTTTTTGCATGTATAAACGATTTGAAAGTTTGACCGATGCTTTCCCCAAACAAGAGCCACAGCGCCCACCCAATACCTTGTGGGCTTTTTGCTTACACTACACCAAAGGTTTTGAAAAACCGTTGATCACTATGGCGCTGTTAAGCACTTTAATCGCTGTCATTGAAGTATCTTTATTTGGTTTTATGGGACACTTAGTCGACTGGCTATCCACCAGCCAGCCAGAGACATTTCTCAGTGAGAATCGCAATACACTGATAGGTCTAGGGCTGCTCCTTTTAGTGGGAATGCCGCTGCTCGTTTCGGTGTATTCATTATTAATTCATCAGACCATGCTGGGTAACTATCCGATGTCGATTCGCTGGCTCGCACATCGTTACTTACTCAAACAAAGCCTCTCTTTCTATCAAGATGAATTTTCCGGTCGCATTGCCACGAAAGTGATGCAAAGCGCTTTAGCGGTACGTGAAACGGTCATGAAGACATTGGATGTCTTTGTCTACGTGATTGTTTATTTCTCAGCCATGCTGTTTATTTTAGCTCAAGCCGATTGGCGACTCATGCTGCCGATGTTGCTCTGGCTTACCGCTTATATCGCGATTCAAGTGCACTACGTGCCGAAATTAAAAAAAATCTCTACCGAGCAAGCCGATGCTCGGTCGCTAATGACCGGGCGAATTGTTGACAGTTATACCAATATCATGACCGTAAAACTGTTTTCTCATAGCCGACGTGAAACCGATTATGCCGAGCAAGGTATGGAAGGGTTTCTCGATACGGTGCACCGCCAAATGCGCTTAGTGACCGGTTTTAATATTTGCGTCGAAATCGCCAATTATGTCTTGGTATTTACGATTGCTGCTATGTCGATCTATTTATGGATGGGCAGCGCGATCACTGTTGGAGCAATTGCGATTGCCATCAGTTTAGCGCTGCGTATCAACGGCATGTCAAAATGGATCATGTGGGAAGTTGGCGCTCTATTTGAAAACATGGGCACGGTGGTCGATGGCATGAAAATGCTTTCTAAACCGATTGCGATTGAAGACAGCCCTAATGCCCAAACCTTGCAAGTACGTGAAGGGAAAATCGAGTTCGAAAACGTCAGTTTTCATTATGGTGAAAATAAAGGGGTGATCAATCACCTCAACCTGACCATTAAACCTGGAGAAAAAGTTGGCCTCGTCGGTCGCTCCGGAGCTGGGAAATCAACGTTGGTTAATCTCTTGCTACGCTTTCACGATGTAGAAGGTGGCGCTATCAAAATCGACGGTCAAAATATTGCAGAAGTGACTCAAGACTCATTGCGCGCAGCCATTGGTATGGTGACGCAAGATACTTCTTTGCTCCATCGTTCGATTCGTGAAAATATCTTATACAGCAACCCCAATGCTTCGGAAGAAGCGATGTTAAGAGCCACACGTCAGGCGCATTCTCATGAGTTTATTGAAACTTTAACCGACCCATTTGGTAACGTCGGTTATGATGCACAGGTTGGCGAACGTGGCGTTAAGCTCTCAGGTGGACAGCGTCAGCGGATTGCCATATCGCGAGTGCTACTTAAAGATGCGCCACTGCTGGTGTTGGATGAGGCCACCTCAGCGCTCGATTCAGAAGTCGAAGCCGCCATTCAAGAAAGCCTCAATAAGCTGATGCAAAATAAAACCGTGATTGCGATTGCCCATCGGCTATCGACTATTGCCGCTATGGATCGCTTGATTGTACTCGATAAAGGACACATTGTTGAACAAGGCACTCATCAAGAGTTGATTCAACAAAATGGCATCTATGCACAACTCTGGGCACATCAGACTGGCGGTTTTATTGGTGGTGAAGAAGACGATTTGGCGTAATCGATAGGTATAAAGTGAGTACTTCCTATCATCATCGTTATGAATGTTGGCTGCCTCCCATGCAACCAACGTTCATACGACGTCGACTCAACAATATTAGCTAATTTTTTCTATCTCTTTCGTCCCTTTGGGACATTTCATTTTGGTGTAACTTTATCATGAACAACAAAAGCATTATGACCAACCTCATTGCCTTACTGGTATTAATCGGTGGTTATTACTTCTCTTATCCTATGATGTTTAGTGCAGGATTATTCGCTTTTTCTGGTGCGGTGACCAACTGGCTAGCCATTCATATGTTATTTGAAAAAGTGCCTTTTCTTTATGGTTCAGGGGTTATCCCTGCGCGATTCGATGATTTTAAACACGCGATTAAGACCCTGATGATGGAGCAGTTTTTTACTGATACGAATATTGAGCGTTTTCTCAATCAAGAAATGAGCAGTTCGCAATCCATCAATCTTGAACCGGTAATTGCTCAGGTTGACTTTAATCCAGCGTTTGATTCCTTGGTTGAGGTGATTCAGCAATCTTCCTTTGGTGGAATGCTGGCTATGTTTGGCGGTGCCGACGCACTGCAACCGCTTAGAGCTCCTTTTGTTGAAAAGATGCAAGCGTCCATGTTCGACATCAGTCAGAGCGATTCCGTGAAAAACGCCTTAAAAGCCCAGCTTGAGTCTCCGGCGATGCTGGATGAAATCAAAGCCAATATCGAGCAGATCATCAATCAACGTTTGCACGAGTTAACACCACAAATGGTTAAAGAAATTGTCCAGAAAATGATTAAACAACATTTAGGCTGGCTCGTTGTATGGGGCGGAGTATTTGGCGGTTTAATTGGTGTCGTGGCCGGTGCACTATAGGCCATTAATACTCGAAAAAAATGGGCGTAATGCCTAATGCCAGTCAGTTAAGCTGACTGGCTTTCTTTTTATTGGGGTATTTCTTTGCCTTTGGTTTTATTGCTCTCGGATATATCCGCTCTTCTCGTTTAATGGGCAAGACATGGTGTATCGCCTCTTCCTGCAAGTGAGTAATGCGCTTAGGGATTGTTCCCGCCGACTCCAACCAGAACCCCAAAATTACGTGAATAATAGAGTGAGCACACGTTGTGAAGCTCAGTTGGTTGGGGTAGATGCCAGGCACAGCTTTAGCC
>NZ_WXWK01000159.1:0-5081 GCF_009904835.1 Vibrio sp. V33_P6A3T137
CGATGATTTTTATTGATTTGATAGTGTCATTCGCAGTGAGAGTCAAAATGTTATATGATGAGGAGGTTTTTTTTCAATAAGAACTAATAAAGCAGGAGGCTTTATGATTGATAAGTTAGAGAAATCTAACTCGACTGTGCTTATTCCGGTTTTTATTCCGGCGGTAATTGTCATAGCACTAATGGTAGTAGGAACCATATCAAATCCTAGTCTAGCTGGTGAGGTTTTTTCGACGACGTTAGCTTATATAACCGAAACCTTTGGTTGGTTCTATATGTTAGCGGTCGCCTTATTTTTGATTTTTATTGTCTCATTAGCTTTTACGCGCTGGGGAAATATAAAACTTGGCCCCGATCATGCTGAGCCTGAATATAGCTTTCCAGCTTGGTTTGCGATGCTCTTTTCCGCAGGATACGGTATTGCTTTACTTTTCTTCGGTGTCGCAGAACCGGTATTGCATTATGCCTCGCCACCAACAGGCAGCGGAGAAACTATTGAAGCGGCTAAACAAGCTATGCAAATTGCCTATTTCCACTGGGGATTTCATATCTGGGCCATTTATGGTTTGGTTGGTTTGTGTTTAGCTTATTTTGCTTTTCGGCATGGTTTGCCGTTATCAATGCGCTCAACATTATATCCTTTGATTGGTGAGCGAATTCATGGCCCCATTGGTCATATTGTCGATATATTCGCGATTCTCGGCACCTTATTTGGTATTGCTACGACATTAGGTTTATCGGTTGCTCAAATTAACGCAGGGGTTAACTATTTATGGCCAAGCGTCGAAGTGGGTGTGCCTTTCCAAATTAGTGCGATTGCGGTGATTACTTGCTTAGCTTTATTTTCAGTGCTTGCAGGTATGGATAAAGGTGTTAAGCGTTTATCGATTATTAATATGCTGTTAGCGATCAGTTTGATGCTCTTCGTATTTATCGTTGGACCCACAATATTTATCTTAGAAACCTTTTTAGAAAATACGGGAAGTTATTTAAGTAATATTGTTGAACGAACATTTAGTCTGCAAGCTTATGAATCAAGCGACTGGATTGGTAACTGGACGCTGTTTATTTTTGGCTGGACGATAGCTTGGGCACCCTTTGTTGGGCTATTTATTGCCAAAATAAGTCGTGGCCGCACGATTCGACAATTTGTGGTCGGGGTCATGTTGGTACCGTCGATCTTTACCTTCCTTTGGTTCTCTATTTTTGGCGACACCGCACTGCATCTGATTATGGTTGAAGGTTATACCTCACTGATTACCGATGTGCAGGCCGATCATGCTGTCGCGCTCTTTCAGTTGTTTGAGCTTCTGCCTCTCTCTTCCGTGGTTTCCTTTATTACGGTATTGCTGATCATCACCTTCTTTGTCACTTCATCAGATTCAGGCTCATTAGTGATTGATTCATTAGCATCGGGCGGTGCAATGCATACTCCAGTCTGGCAGCGTACATTCTGGGTGGTGACTCAAGGACTTGTTGCTTCGGTGTTACTGCTTGCAGGGGGACTCAGTGCCTTACAAACCGCCTCGATCGTTAGTGCCTTACCGTTTGCCATTATCATGTTAATTGGTGGTATTGGCATGTGGCGAGCGTTAGTGATTGAAGGGCATCATGAGACCAGTTTACAGCACGATATGAAGTTACCTGTGCATCTGCAAGGCAAAACCAATTGGAAAAAGCGACTGTCGCACCTTATTGATTTCCCGGCTAAAACTAGTGTGGAGAAATTCATCGAGCAGACCGGACTGGCTGCTATGAACACCGTTAAGCAGGAGCTTGAACATAAAGGTTGGCAAGCAAAAGTGACCTTTGATGATCTCAATACTCGCTGCATTATTGATGTTGAGAAAGCGGACGAAGTGGAGTTTATTTATGAGATTCGCCTGCGTGCTTATGAGATGCCCGAGTTTGCTTCCGAGCAAGAGAAACAAATCGATGATGATTACTATTATCGAGCGGAAGTGTTTCTTCGTCGGGGAGGTCAAGCTTACGATGTCTATGGTTATGAAGAGCGCGATATCATCAATGATATTTTGGATCAATTTGAGAAGTATCTGCACTTTTTACATATTTCACCGGGGAGTTTGCCTTGGCGAATGGAAGAGCATGATGATGATTTACAAAGCGAAGATCCCACTACGGCAACGTCATCGGTTTAATATTGGCTTCGTGAGCTGAGAATGTAAGGACAACGTAGCCTGCAACGCCAAGTTGTTTGGGTGGGTATAGCAAAGTAATCAAAAAATCAGGCACGCTGCTTTGATGGGCGTGCCTGATTTTTACTCTGAATGATGCCGCGTTAAATAGCGATGAGCGGCTTCAACCCCCATATAACGGGCGAGCGTTCGTACCGGGACTTGACGTAAATCGACCATAATTAACCCATCTAATGAGTCGTTAAAATCAGGATCGACGTTAAAGCAAACCAAACGGCCATTCAAGCCTAAATATTGGCGTAATAAAACAGGGATGCTTTTGCCATCATCAATACGCGCGATCACTCGTGATAAAAGCTGTAGGTCTGCTAGGGCTGACAGTAAGCTGGCATTCCATAGCTGATAGGTACTCGATAGTGGGTGACTGGCACTGACTAAATTGGCCTGTTCTTGATCGTAATAGTGCAGTGTCATGGTATCGGCGAGTAATTGACGTGCAAGTTCACTGTAATCACTGCTGATGCTGACTGGGCCAAAAAGGTGTGTGTATTCAGGGTGGCGATCAATATAGGTCGCAATGCCTTTCCAGAGCAGCAGTAATGGCGCGACGCTTTTTTGATAAGCACTATCGACCACCGAACGCCCCATCTCAATAGATTTACCCATATTATCGATAAAACGCTGATCGTAATGAAACAAAGTGCGTGTGTATAAGCCATGCATACCGTGTCGCTCGACTAATTTATCGACCAATCCGAGACGATAAGCGCCAACTAACGCATGTTCTGTCCGATCCCAAATAAAAAGATGCAGGTAATCGCGATCAAAGTGATCAATATCTAAGGCAAGTCCAGTTCCTTCACCGACGTGGCGAAAATTCAACTCTCTGACTCGACCAATTTCATGCAAGATTGCCGGAATTTGCTCGGCACTGGCACAATATACGCTAAAGTGTTGATGATCCAATAAATGACATTCTTGAGGTAGGGCAGCAATATCTTGTTGTAACATCTCGTCGCTCAGCCTTTCAACGACAGGTGGCAGGCTTCTATCTTGCTGCGTTTTATCGCGAGTTATCCAGCGCTGATTTTGTAATAAATAGGTGTTTAAGCGTAAATAATTAACCAGTTGTTGGTCATCTAAGGTGGCGATTTCTGAGCAAGCAATGGTTTCTCCTATCGCTATTTCGATACAACTTTGCTGTTTGTTGAGTAGCTCTCTACCCAGTAAGAGTGTGCGAAGTAATGGATGTATCTTTCCAGCCATATAGAATCGTTTTGAGTTTTGGCCATCAATATAGATTGGTAAGACGGTCGCTTGATGTTTTTTCACTAAACGGCTGACTGATTGGCTCCACTCTTTATCCTCGACTCGCTGCGGTTTATTGTCTACCCACTGTGAGACTTCCCCAGCAGGAAACATCAATAAAACACCCCCATTGGCAAGATGTTGATGAGCTTGACGTAAGGCTGATAGATTGGCATGACTGGCATTCTCGCGGGCAAATACATCGATACCAATAAACAGCTCATCGATCTCTGGCACCGTTTTTAAATAGTGATTGGCGAGAATTTTGACGTCATTACGAACCGATAGCAGCAGTTCAGCAAGGATAATGCCTTCAACACATCCGAGAGGATGATTAGCGACGACAATGGTTGTGCCAGTTGTTGGTATTTGTGATACGCAGCCCTTAGTGACGCGATAATCAATTCCTAATATCTCTAAGGTAAAACGTAAAAATTCCGCGCTGGAGCACTGTGCGGGACGCTGATGATAAAATTTATCGAGTTGACTTAATCCTGTTGCCCATTCTGCAAAGTGTTCAGCCAGTCCAAAAGGGGTTTTACGGGGTAATTTAAAAGGGCTTGTAGATAGCATAACGTCCTCACAAACTGTGATCTTGACGTTATGCTAAGTGGGGTTTGTGTCAGCGAGGCGGCATTGTGATGAAGTTTTTATGGCGAAAGATTAAGCGGTTAAAGCCAGTCTTAGCGCAAACATCACAAACAGTGAGCCAATAAAAGTATTGGATAGCGTCGCTAGTTTTTTATGTTGTTTGACTTTATTCGTGATCCCAAAACCAGCAAAAATCAGTAGCGAGAGATACAGCATGCTACACAGCTGCAAAATTGCGCCCAAAACTAAAAACGATAAACCGGTACTTTGCGCATTAAAATCAATGAATTGAATAAAAAATGAGACATAAAAAATAATCATTTTAGGGTTGAGGATACTCAGCCCTAACGCTTTAAAATAGATCCCTTTACTGCCTTGAACTGATTTCACCTCAGGCTGAGACTCTTTAACTCGTAAGCTCTGAGTAATGGTTTTTATACCGAGATAAAGTAGGTAAGCCGCACCCAAATATTGAATGGCATGAAACAAGGCCGGTGAGTTTTTGACCACGGTAGCCACGCCCAAAAAGGCTAAAAAAATCAGCAGTGCATCACCAGTAAAGACGCCCATTGCCGCTTTATATCCGCCACGCACACCATACTTTGCGCTAGCCGTTAGCACGAAGATAGAATTTGGCCCTGGAACAATAACAATTAAAAAAACGCCGACCAAATAGGCCCAAAGGTTAACGATGCCAATGCTTTCCAACATATGATTCTTACCCAATAATATCAATCAAAGTACGCGGCTATACCCAAACGACTTAAAGTTGTAGCGGTGTTGGCTGCGCGTTCGTTCATCCCAAGCACATCGTGTATCGATGTTCATGGCGTTTTATGCACTTGCCGTTCCCTCTTCACTCTAAGAGGCTTTGGTATATAACCAATTAATAAAAATAGATTTTATTTTTCAAAAGGCCCTGAAGGAGTGGCTAGGTGCCCTTGGATATGGCTCATTTCTAGGTCATTTTCGTGTATCATAACGCGCTTTTAAAAATTTGGAATATGTGACTGTTTGATTTGTTATT
>NZ_WXWK01000145.1:0-5038 GCF_009904835.1 Vibrio sp. V33_P6A3T137
ACAAAGGCTCTTGTCGGTAAAGCGACATAGCAACGACCGCCCAAACGGCCATGTCGAGAGGGATACGACGTTTACGAATAGTGGCCACACCGGAAGCTTCTAAGCATTGGTTGATGAAATCAGGACAAAGAATGTCACTGAGTTTTCCAAGTTGTTCAGTATTGGGGGCGTAACGCTTGGCGAGTGTTAGGGCTGTAGTTAATTGCAAAATAAAAGGCTCAAAGTTTTAGGAACTTAGAGCCTTTATAAGCCATCTGTAGGATCGTTCAACCGATCATTTATCTCTTAACTGATCGGCATTAGCATAAAGCGCCTTTTTTACTATCTTTACTATCTTTACTATCAGAACGGATATCGATTAGATATCGATCACATCAAACTCAACTTCTGGACTGACATCGGCATCGTAATCAACACCCTCAACACCAAAGCCAAACAGCTTAAGGAACTCTTCTTTATAAAGCTCATAGTCTGTTAACGTCTTTAGGTTTTCAGTCGTGATTTGCGGCCATAACTCACGGCAGTGCTGCTGAATATCTTCACGCAACTCCCAATCATCGAGACGCAGACGGTTATGATCGTCCGTTTCTGGTGCTGAACCATCGTTTTTATACAAACGCTGGCTGAACAAACGATAGATTTGCTCCATACACCCTTCGTGGATGCCTTCTTCACGCATTTTCTTAAAGACCATTGCGATGTATAACGGCATAACAGGAATCGCCGAGCTGGCTTGAGTGACAACCGACTTTAACACGGCCACATTAGCGCTACCTTGCTTAGCGGCTAATTTTTCATTTAATGCTTGCGCTGCGCGATCTAAATCCATCTTCGCACGACCCAATGCACCATCCCAATAAATTGGCCAAGTCAGCTCAGTACCGATGTAGCTATAAGCGACGGTTTTACAACCGTCCGCTAAAACGCCCGCATCATCAAGCGCTTGCATCCACAACTCCCAATCTTGACCGCCCATCACGGTGATGGTGTCGTTGATTTCTTGTTCAGTGGCAGGTTCAACGCTGGCTTCGATAATGATGTCTTTATTGGTATCAACCGCAGTAGCGGTGTAGGTTTCACCGATTGGTTTCAGGGCCGAGCGAACCACTTCACCGCTATCTGGCATCTTGCGTACCGGAGAGGCCAATGAATAAACCACTAAATCAATTTGACCTAAGTCTTGTTTGATCAACTCAATGGCTTTTTGCTTAGCTTGATCAGAAAAGGCGTCACCATTGAGGCTCTTGGCATATAAACCTTCTTGGTGAGCTAACTTATCAAACGCGGCGGCATTGTAAAACCCAGCGGTTCCGGTTTTCTTTTCCGTACCCGGTTTTTCAAAAAAGACGCCAATCGTTGCAGCACCACCAGCAAAGGCGGCAGCAATACGTGAAGATAAGCCGTAGCCACTAGAGGAGCCAACGACCAGCACACGTTTGGGTGCATTCTTAATCGAGCCTTGTGCTTTAGTATAAGCAATTTGTTCTTTTACGTTCGCTTCACAGCCCACTGGATGAGTGGTTGTGCAAATGAATCCACGAATTTTAGGTTTGATGATCATATTCAACTTCCTTCAAAAATCTCGGTTAGGATAAAAGTTTCAGCGCCACTTCGCATCTTATTTCTGCCCAAAAGCACTTTTTTACTGAGTGGTTGGAGCTGTTCTTAACCTAAATGGTTCAGGATCATCCTATCTTAAACACGCAAGACAAGACCAATCACAAAAAATCAGCGCTACTGTACCATTAACAGCAAAAAATAAGGCCTCAAAAGAGGCCTTAAGACATTAGCAAATTGAATAGGATGAGTTATGCCACATTATTCAATTTTGGTGGATTAACGTTGTGAGTGCGCACTTCGCTTAAATCGTGGCTGAAATGGTCCACTTGAATCGCTTTCGAACGCAGTTTGTCTGCGGCTAAAATCGCTTCAACTTCATTTTCAGTCAAGACACCAGCCGTTTTCGCTTGAGCAAGACGCTCAGTCAAAGGTCCTTTACGAGCCACTTTACCTTCTTTCACCGCTTTATTCATTTGTCGCTCTAATCCTTTAACGCTATACATAGCAAGGAAAGCTTTTTCCATTAAGCCGACGCTATCATCTTCATCTTTGCCGATGTAACACAAATGGGTTAAGCGATCACGATGGGCTCCCGGCGTCATTAAACTTTCGGCAATCTTTACGGTAAGTGTATCGCTAGGCGCTTGATAGTGATTACCTAGTGGGAATATCAATCCTTTTAATAATCCACCGACCGCTTTAATCGGATAATTACGATAAGTATCACTCAGGGCTTTGGCAGCATGATGTAAACAGTGTTGCATCGCGTAGTGCACGTAATCGAGATCCGCTTGTTGACGGCCTTCATCTTCGTAACGCTTTAGAACCGCTGACCCCATATAAAGGAAGCTCAGTGCATCCCCCAAACGCGCAGAGATCATCTCTTTACGTTTCAACTCACCACCCAGAGTCAACATGGCAAAGTCGGCGCTAACCGCTAAGGCACGGCTTAAACGAGTCATTTCTTTATAATACCCTTGGGTCGGCCCACTCATCTCCGCTTTGATGAATCGTGAACCCGTCAGAGCAGCACCAAAAGCACCAAAGGTATTTTTGACTGCATGACCAATGTGTTTAAACAATAACTTATCAAAATCTTTCGCGGCTTGTTCGCTATCTGGGTTAGCAGCCGCTTCCATCTCTTTAAGAACATAAGGGTGACAACGCGTCGCACCTTGACCAAAGATCATCAGGTTACGGGTCAGGATATTGGCCCCTTCCACCGTAATCGCAACGGGAACACCGAGGTAATGGGTCGATAGATAATTCATAGGCCCATCTTGAATTGCACGCCCTGAATGAATATCCATTGAATCATTTAAGATAGTTCGCGCCATTTCTGTCATATGGTATTTAGCAATCGCGGTAATGATCCCTGGACGCTCTTTCATATCGAGAGAGGTTGTTGTCAAAGTGCGTGTCGCTTCGAGTAAGTAAGTCAAACCACCAATTCGACCGAGCGCTTCTGCAACGCCTTCAAACTTACCGATCGACATACCAAACTGCTTACGAACATAAGCATAAGCTCCTGTAGTACGAGAAGTGAGGTGACCAATCGCCGTACCGAGAGCCGGTAAAGAAATACCCCGCCCAGCAGAAAGACACTCAACCAGCATACGCCAGCCTTTACCAGCATAGTCCACGCCACCAATCAGCCATTCCATCGGAATAAAGACATCATTACCACGAGTTGGTCCGTTCATAAACGCTAAACCGAGCGGATCATGACGCTCACCAATTTCCACACCGGTATGGTTGGCTGGAATTAAGGCACAAGTAATACCGAGATCTTTTTTATCACCGAGCAGCCCATCCGGATCGTTCAGTTTAAACGCTAAACCAAGAACGGTAGCAACCGGGGCGAGCGTAATATAACGTTTGTTCCACGTTAAACGAATACCTAGGACTTCTTTACCTTCATGCTTGCCGTAGCACACGATACCTTGATCAGGAATGCCGCCGGCATCGGAGCCTGCTTCTGGGCCCGTTAATGCAAAACAAGGAATATCCGTACCATCAGCTAAACGTGGCAACCAATAATCTTTCTGCTCTTGAGTACCATAATGAGAAAGCAGTTCACCAGGGCCTAGAGAGTTAGGCACCATCACGGTAACGGCAGCACTGATACTGCGCGTCGCAATACGCGATACGATGGTTGAATTGGCCAATGCCGAGAATTCACGGCCACCATATTCTTTAGAAATAATTAATGAGAAGAAGCGCTCTTTACGCAGATAATCCCATACCTCTTTGGGTAGGTCACGATCGTGTTTGATGATTTTATGGTCATCAATCATACCGAGTAGCGTTTCAAGCTCATTATCCATGAATGATTGCTCTTCCGCCGTGAGAGTTGGCTTAGGATAATGATGTAGCGTTGTAAAGTTAGGCTTACCAGAGAACAACTCCCCATCCCACCATACACTTCCGGCTTCCATGGCTTCTTTTTCGGTTGCAGACAGCGGAGGCAACACTTGCTTAAAGAGTTTGAAAGCGGGGTCACTAATCCATTTTCTTCTTAGAGAGCTCATAATTCCGATCCTTTTGTTCACTGGTTAAGATTTATACTTATTATAGTTTCGTTTGGTTCAATTATTTGGCCGCCACTCCAGCAGCCAAATAAGGAATAATCTGGTCAATCATGGAGTTAGCGTCAACTTTAGTCGCAAAATCATTTTCAGCTATTTGCGCTAAAGCTTGGCTGGATGCCATGGTAAAAACACAGGTCCCAAGGGTAAAATGCAGCCGCCAAAACAGCGTCTCGCGAGTTAAATTGGGGTTTGCCTTCATCACTGACTGAGTAAATAAGCTGAGAACGTCGTCATAACGAGTGGTGATAAACCAACGTAAATGACCTTGTACATCGGTATAACCTCGGCCAATCAACAGCATGAAGCGACTGGTACCGCTTGGGCGTATTTGACTCAACGCTTTTAAGGGACCACGTAACGATTCAAAGACTTCTTCCATGCTGTAACTTTCTTGCTCATTCAACGCCATTAATGACTGTTTAACAGCTGGCATAAATGCTTCTAAGTAACGATTTAGTACCGCTCGTACCAGCGTTTTTTTATCACCAAAGTGATAATTCACCGACGCCAGATTGACGTTAGCTTTACTAGTAATGGTACGAAGAGAGGTATCATTAAAACCATGCTCAGCAAATAGCCCTTCTGCTACATCGAGTATTTTTTCTTTGGTACTGCTCTTAGGGGCCATTTCAATCATCCGTATCAAACAACTGTTTGAAATATACCTTTGAAACACGAGATTAACAAGCAATTAACATCACACTTTTTAAACATGGTCCGACCAGATAGTCGCCACCCTATAAAATCCGTGATAAGTCAACATAACTTCTCTGCATTTCAGGTTCTCGAGCAAGAACAAAGGAAAATAATCATTTTTTTTGAACATTTTTCTATTATTTGGGAACTCTTTGTTATTCATCCAGTCTGACTTAGTGTAGTTGGTAGAG
>NZ_WXWK01000012.1:0-4992 GCF_009904835.1 Vibrio sp. V33_P6A3T137
GATCCCGATTTCATCCACTTTTTAGACTTATCATTAATCGCTAGAAAACTGGCTGCATATTGGTACAATACGTTAACATTATTTATTCACCCTCATGTCTTTAGGCTTATGTCTACTTTACAAAGTATTATCTTAGAAACCCCGAACGTCTCGAACAACGTTTTACTGCACTCTTGCTGTGCCCCTTGCGCCGGCGATGTGATGGAACGAATGGTTAAAGCGGGAATCGAGCTTACGGTCTTTTTCTATAACCCGAATATCCATCCAGAAAAAGAGTATTTGATCCGTAAAGAAGAGAACATTCGTTTTGCTGAAAAACTGGGGATTCCGTTTATTGACGCAGATTATGACGCGCCAAACTGGTTTGAACGAGTGAAAGGCATGGAATGGGAGCCCGAGCGCGGCATTCGCTGCACTGAGTGCTTTGACATGCGTTTTGAACGCACTGCGTTGTACGCCCATGAAAATGGGTTTGACACTTTCACCAGTTGCTTAGGGATCTCGCGTTGGAAAAATATGCAACAAATTAATGACTGTGGTCAACGCGCTGCAGCACGTTACCCAAGCCTGACTTACTGGACATTCAACTGGCGCAAGCAAGGTGGAGCGAGTCGCATGGTTGAACTGGCCAAGCGAGAACGTTTTTACCAACAAGAGTACTGCGGCTGTATCTATTCACTGCGTGATACCAACCGCTGGCGAGTGGCCAATGATAGACCACGAATTCAAATTGGTGTGCAGTATTATACTGATGAGTAAATCGTTTTTCTGCGATCATCTAACCAAAGCAATCTTACGTTTAACATTTGATCCTGATTAGCCACACCATTACACTGACAACGTGACATCATAAGGTTGAGAGAATATATGCAGAATAGTCATGCCAAAATTGATATTCCAGAGCGCTCTGTGAAACGAAAATTTGTGCCTAAGCTGAGTAATTTCAAAGTTAGCGCATCCTATGAGGGGCTAATCGCTAGTGGTAAACCCTCAACTCTAGAAGCCCTAAAGCGCCAATATGCGAGATAAGTACGGCGTCAGTCGGGATCATTATTGCTATCCCGACTCGGAGACACTCGAAAATCAACTGAATATTCAAGGCAGTGATGAACTGCATGAGGCGGAAACCGCCTTTTCTGAATACCGATATATCCACTACGTCAGCCACCTTTCTACTTTAGAGCAATTCGACGTTGAGCACTTTCGAACCCTGCATTGGGTACTTTTTCAAGATGTCTACTCATGGGCTGGAAACTATCGCGATGTTGATATTAGCAAGGGCACGACGCGCTTTTGTAATTGTCTCTATATTGAAAGAGAGCTAAACCGCCAGCTGGCACGAATTCCTCAGCTACGTAACTGTGTCGATAGAGCTGCGTTTGTGCGCCTGATTGCTGATATTTTCTGTGAAATTAATATCGTTCATCCCTTTCGCGAAGGTAATGGCAGAGCAACGCGATTTTTCTTTGAAGAGTTAGTCTTTGTGGCAGGGTATGAACTGGATTGGCCTGAAGTATCCAAAGACCACTGGATTGAAGCCAATATTCAAGGCTATCACGGCAATTTATCGCTTCTCGAAGAACTATTTGATAGAGCGATCAGCCAAACCAAGCTCTTATAAATTGCTTTATTCTCCACCTTCATGATTCACGCAAGGTCAAGTCCTACTCATCATCCAAATACACCAATCAAACATACTTAGTGTCAACTCATGCTGAATTGAATGTAATTTGTCGTCACCACCAGCACGGCAACAACAAATTACACAACGTGCACTTAGCGAGATTCTAGTGGATAAGAACGATAGCTCCACATACCATAAGTTCTTAAAGCATCACGATAAATGCCTAACAACTCTGATTGACTGGCTTGCTTTAAATCGGCAAGCGGCTTATCAGGGTAACTGACTGTATCAAAAGTAATACCACTAGGGCCGGTTTGCCAACTGGCAATTTCAAATAAGGCCTGCCCACGACGGACATGGCTAGCAGAACTGATGATCGTGGCATGATCTATTTTATGTCTCGCTAAGGCATAGCTACTGAATAATGCATTATCAACCGTACTTGTCGCGTAGTTCTCTTCAATAATTCGATTCGAGTTGATACCTTTCGCTATCAACCAATCTGCCATCAGTTTGCCTTCGGTTTTATGATTTTGAGGAACACCGCCTGTTAAAATAATAATGGCATTAGGATCCGCTTTCGCCATCGTCAACGTTGTTTCTAAACGAGCAATCAGAATATCATGCATTGAACCATCAGGGTTTAGTGCATAGCCCAAAGTGACAATCGCATTTTTTCCAGCCTTAGGCTGATGTGCGGTTTCTTTTAATGGCGTTGTTAATATTCGATCCACCACAGCAAAAATCTTCTGTAAATCGGATAAACGACCGGGATTCAGCTTAGCCAATGCATTCATATGTTGCTTTGATCTCGTCTCATCCCCTTTGACTCTTAACCACACCGCAAGATAAGAATGAAGATCGATATCGTCGGGAGCAACAGCTAACGCTTGCTGGTAAAGATCGAGTGCTCTATCAATGTCGCTATTGTATATTTGAGCATTCGCTGCGGAAATTAATAAATCGGTACGGTAAGGCTCAAGCTGATAGGCCTCTAATAAGCGGTCAGTGACGATTTGCATGTTCGTCGGCATTTTGGCCGTAAAACCAGCATGAGAAATACGTGATGGGAATTTAAAGGCAGTAACGGCATCCACTAACAGTTGGTCCACAACCTGACGCTTAGTAACCAGTTGTGTATAGTCAACACTAGAATGGGCAACGGTAGTTTGAGTTTGCGCTAATGAATAAAATGGAATTACTAACGTCATAGCACCACTTAACATCATAGCAACAATGCTTTTTTTCATGACTTAGCTCTCTATAAAATAAAATGAACAAGTAATTTTTCATTGTAAATTTACCGAAAAAAATGATTGTGAAATCACTCGCAAATTACTATTTTCAAGCACTTAATATGGCTAAACTCTGGCTCAACCTCTCAAAAAGTCATTGCATTCACAATAAAATTTCACCTAGAAAATTAAGATCTTTATCGATCTACACTTTTCAGTAGTACACTGCCTGCCTTTCCTGAAAATTCATCATCTATCCACGCACAAAATAAATGTAAACTACCTTATTAAAAAGCCGTATTCTCTTGCGAGTAATACGGCTTTGCACACAAGGCTAGCGATTTACAGTTTAAAGAAAGCAAGTTGGGCTTTTTGCTTCTCAGCAAGTTGCGAAAGCTCAGCACTCGCGCTGGCACTCTGGCTAATACCAGTGACATTCTGATTTACTAGCTCAGAAATGTTAACCACGTTACGATTAATATCTTGTGTCACTTGTGACTGCTGCTCTGCTGCAGTAGCAACCTGAGTATTAGAATCATTAATATCCGAAACCGATTCTGAGATGCCAACCAATGCGTCACTTACACGCTGGGTCAACTCACTATTATGAGCCAACATCTCAATCGTAGTTTGCATACTATCATTGGCTAAAACGGATTGATTTTGCAAATCCTCAATAATCACGCCGATTTCCTTAGTCGAACTTTCTGTACGTCCCGCGAGCATTCGTACTTCATCGGCGACCACAGCAAAACCTCGCCCCGTTTCACCAGCACGAGCCGCTTCAATCGCCGCATTCAACGCTAATAAATTAGTTTGCTCAGAGACATTACGAATGACTTCAACGACATCATTAATTTTCTCTGATTGATCCTTCAAACGTTGTACTAAGCTTGCCGCATGGTTCAAGGCCTCCGACATTTGAACACTCGCTTGAACACTCTCTTGAGAAATCGCCAAACCGGATTTAGCTAATTCATCAGCCATACGAGCCGTCGAATCGGCAACGGAGGCATTATCACTGACATTATCAGCCGTGCTCGACAACTCATTCACTGCAGAAGCCACTTGTTCAACTTCAGACAATTCTTGCTGTGCATTTGATTCCGCTTGAGTCATTACCGCGGCTAATTCCGTTGACGCCGATGCCACTTCTTCACTGATTCGATTCAGATGATCAACCATACTATGCAGTTGAGAAGCGGTGGTATTGACATCCTGACTGAGAATTGAAATTTCGTTTTTACCCTCAACTGTTGCTCGGACCGTCAAATTCCCCTGTGCCAACTCACGCATCACTCCTTGAATATGCTGAATAGGTGCAACAATCATTTTTGAAAGCACCCAAGCAATCATCAATGATATCCCAAGCACAGATAAGACAATCGCCATAGCAACATTCATTTCATAACGTTCGTACGCCTCAATCTCAGCATAGGCTTTAGCTTCACGCTCCTTTGCTCTATCACTGACATTGACAACTGTCGCGAGTAAATCTACTGCCTGATCTCGAAACGAAGCATTCTTCGCAACAAATTCACTCTCAGAAGCAGTCCCTTTTTCGTACTGTTCTAAAAATATGAGCATCTGTCTTGAACTGTTTAAGAACTCATCCACAAGATTAAGAATATGAGGCACATCGTTTTGATAATACTCATCTTGCTGTAATATTTTTAAATGAGTACTGATGTTTTTTTGTCTTTGCAGTAATTTAGCCATGAGATCCTTTCGAATGGCTGGCGAGATTATAGAATCAGCCACATGAAGACGCATATCGTTAATGTCATCGACGACATTAACGGATAGCGCATCTGTTTGATCTTGATATAAGACTCTCATCACTGAAGCGTTTTCTCGTACACTTTCCAGATCATTTTTAATGATCCACAAGCTGACCGTTAAAGCGAATGTAGCAACTAAAACGGGAAGCATAACCTGAACCCGAATAGAGAAATTTTTTAATGAAAATTGCATACGTGTTGTCCAATAAAATGGCGGTAGTTTTCAAAGAAACTAAAAATTGAGTTTAAAAGGTGAGCAACTGTAAAGCTTGACGTACGCACTATCCAAGTGAAAAGTTATAAAATTATATCTATCTGAAAATATACTTATATAACAAAACATTAATATTTC
>NZ_WXWK01000096.1:0-4946 GCF_009904835.1 Vibrio sp. V33_P6A3T137
GTTTTAAATGCTCTGCGCCTTTAAAACTCTCACAATAGATTTTATAAATATCTTCTGTCCCTGATGGACGAGCCGCAAACCAACCGTAATCAGTTGTCACTTTTAAACCACCAATCGCAGCTCCATTACCTGGAGCATGGGTTAAACGGGCAGTGATCATATCTCCGGCTAAGGTTTGAGCGGTCACCATCTCGGCGGAAAGCTGACTCAAGATCGTTTTTTGAGGTCCATTGGCCACAGCTTGAATTCGGCTGTAGTGCGACTCACCATGTTTCGCTGCTAATTGATCGTAATATTGCTGAGGGTTTTTCCCCGTCACCGCGGTTATTTCGGCAGCGAGTAGACATAAAATAATCCCATCTTTATCGGTTGACCAAGCAGTGCCATCTTGACGTAAGAAAGAAGCACCAGCACTCTCTTCTCCACCAAAACCAAAACGACCGTTATACAAGCCATCAACAAACCATTTAAATCCGACTGGCACTTCACACAATTTGCGGCCTAAATCCGCAACGACTTTATCAATCATCGCACTGGAGACAAGGGTTTTGCCCACAGCAACATCAGATTGCCAAGCAGAGCGGTGACGGTAAAGATAGTCAATACAAACCGCCAGAAAATGGTTAGGGTTCATTAAACCTTGTGGAGTAACAATCCCATGACGATCATAATCAGGGTCATTACCAAACGCTAAATCGTATTGGTCTTTCAGTGCTAATAAGCCAGCCATCGCATAGGGAGATGAGCAATCCATACGCACCACGCCATCTTTATCCAGTGACATAAATTGGAACGTAGGATCAATCGCTTCACTGACTAACGTTAAATCTAAATCGTAGGTTTGAGCAATTTGTCGCCAATAATCAATTCCGCTGCCACCTAATGGGTCGACACCTATCTTCAGTTTGGCTTTCTGAATCGCGGCCATATCGACAACATTCACTAAGTCGTCAACATAAGGTTTCACTAAATCAACCTGCTTCAATAAAGGTGACTGCTTCGATTCAACAATAGCCACGCGTTTCACCCCACGCAAACCATCGGCAATTAGCTGATTAGCTCGGTTTTCAATCGCTTTAGTAAGCTCACCTTCCGCGGGTCCACCATGAGTCGGATTGTATTTGATACCGCCATCTTGAGGCGGATTATGTGATGGGGTGATCACGATACCATCTGCTTTATCGGCATGTTGCAAGTTATAGGTCAAGATGGCATGAGAGATACCCGGCGTTGGCGTATAACCATTATCTTGTTGAATAATGACTTCCACCTGATTGGCAATGAGCACTTCGAGTACACTGCTTAAGGCTGGTTCAGATAAAGCATGGGTATCTTTACCGACAAAAATAGGTCCGGTCGTACCCAGCTCTGTACGCAGATCAACGATCGCTTGCGCGATAGCTAAAATATGGTGTTCATTGAACGTGAATTTATCAGCCGACCCTCTATGGCCGGAAGTACCAAATTCAACCTTATGCTGCGGGTTATTCGCATCGGGTTGTAAAAGGTAGTAATGAGAAACTAAAGCCGGAATATTATGTAAATCTTGTTGCTGTGCTTTTTGTCCTGCACGAGGGTGCATAGCCATAATGACATCCTTTTAAAAATAATAATCAATAAAAAACCTCATAATACGCATTTTTACATGCCCAGTATGAGGTTCTAGTCAGACTTTTCGCTGCTGATCGTGCCACGTTAAATAGACAAGGTCACTTTTTCAATAATATCCGCAGGGAAATTCATTTTCAGCATCACTTGCTCAACCATTTGCTGTTTACGGCTGGTATTGTTGTTCGTGATAACCCATAACGGCGTATTTGGAATCGCTTTTGGTTTCGTCGTTTGCCCGTTCGCGAGCAACGTCGCTTCATTGTCGGCAAAATAAACTCGCTTGCGTCCCTTAACGATCATGGCATCTGAGAAGCTCGCCGGATCGATACGATAGAGTGTGGATAGGACTAACATAAAACGATCAACGGCTTTTTTCAGTGCAGAATATTCATCTGAAATCAGTAACTCGCGCATCGCCTTAACGCTATCAACTTTTGTCTCTTGAGCCGCATCTTTACTGACCACTAACCCTTTAGGAGCAGTGATAGCAGGCATCGCCGAAAAACGCTGACTATCAACCTTCAATAAGCGACGTAAAATATCGGAAGCGCTCTCACCAATATGTAGGGTTTGACTGGCAATATAACGGTATAGATCTTCATCAACCTCAATTGTTTTCATTCGCTTTTCACAATCTCTATGTTTAAACTCTGAGGGATTATAGCGAGATCTTTACCGATACTCTACGTTAAACCCATTACTAATAAGATAAAATGTCAGCACTGCTTAATTACAAACTAGAAGGTGAGGGTCACACCGTCGTTCTGATCCATGGTTTATTTGGTAATTTAGACAATTTAGGGCTACTCGCAAGAGATCTGAAACACGATCATCAAGTGCTGAGTATTGACCTACGTAACCATGGACAATCGTTTCACGCTTCAGAACATAACTACGCGTTAATGGCGCGCGATGTCGATCAGCTGCTCACCGAGTTGGCTATCACTCAAGCGACAATCATTGGTCACTCCATGGGCGGTAAAGTAGCGATGAAATTAGCCGATCTTGCCCCCGATATCGTTCAACGGTTAATCGTGCTAGACATGGCCCCCGTTGCCTATAGCGTGCATCGTCATCAACAGGTGATTGATGGTCTCGATGCGGTGTTAGAACAAAAACCATCCTCTCGCAGTGAAGTGATGGCCCTTTTAGCCCAGCATATCGATCAGGAAGGCGTTCGCCAATTTCTGGGGAAATCCTTGGTCAACCAAGATAGCGTCATGACTTGGCGATTTAATGTACCTGCAATTAAAGTCAACTACTGGAATATTCTTGGTTGGGAACCGATTGCCTGTAACTCAACCCCTACCTTATTTATTAAAGGGGCAGATTCAAACTATTTAATGGCAGAGCATCAACCCGCTATCCAGCAACAATTTAGCCATGCCAAAGCACATGTTATCGCCAATACTGGCCACTGGTTACATGCTGAAAAACCAGCAGAAGTACTCCGTGCGATTCGTAAGTTTATCGCCTAAAGCGCTTAATCCATAACAAGTTAAGGGAAATTTGAAAGTCAATAGGTGGATTAACTTTAACAAATAACAGTGGTATAGTTCGCGCAAGCAGATTGATTTAAAGGTAAAGACTCTATGGCAAGTGTAGGTATCTTTTTTGGTAGCGATACAGGTAACACCGAAGCTATTGCAAAAATGATTCAAAAACAACTCGGCAAACAACTGGTTCACGTACAAGATATCGCGAAAAGTAGTAAAGAAGATATTGATAACTTTGATCTTTTACTGCTTGGCATTCCCACTTGGTACTATGGTGAAGCACAGTGTGATTGGGATGATTTTTTCCCTGAATTAGAAGCCATTGATTTTTCGACTAAACTCGTGGCTATTTTTGGGTGTGGTGATCAAGAAGACTACGCAGAGTATTTCTGTGATGCTATGGGCACCGTTCGAGACATCATTCAAGCCAAAGGCGCAACGATTATTGGTCATTGGCCAACGGAAGGTTATGAGTTTGAAGCGTCTAAAGCATTAGTCGATGATAATCATTTTGTTGGTCTATGCATTGATGAAGACCGTCAACCAGAGTTGACCGAGCAACGTGTGACCGCGTGGGTTCAGCAAGTATACGAAGAAATGTGCTTAGCTGAGCTAGAAGACTAAACCAGCAACCGCCCTCACATGGGCGGTTTCTTTTAGCACAAACTACCGATGAATGGTTTCACGGATTCACCACAATAGTTGGCCTAAAAAGGGCGCAATCAGTACCGTTACCATACCGGCTATCATCATGACGACACTCGATACCACCCCTTCTGCATTTCCCATTTGATACGCTTTCGCGGTGCCTGCACCATGGGCAGAAGCCCCTAAGCTCGCCCCACGCCCAAATCGAGAACGAATCGATAAGAAGGTTAATATACTTTCACCAACCGCCATTCCAATAACACCCGTGAGTACCACAAACAGGGCCGTTAAGTCACTTTCGCCACCAATGGCACGTGTTGCTTCCACGGCAAAAGGGGTCGTTATCGAGCGCATGGCTAAGCTACGCTGCAGTAACTCTGGTAATTCAAACCAGCGTGCCAGCAAGACGGTACTGCTCACAGCCACAATCACGGAAACCACCACACCAACCGATAATGACAACCAATGACGACGAATTAAAAGCCGATTATCGTACACAGGAATCGCAAAGGCGACGGTGGCAGGCCCAAGTAACCATAATAGCCAACGAGACTCTTCCATATACGATGGATAAGGAATATCCATACCAATGACAATCAGCACCAACAGTAGTGGAGCCAGCAATAAAGGCATCAAAAAAATTGTTCGTTTGCGCTGATAGAGCATTTTACAGACGTAATAGAGTGCTAAAGTCAGTACCAAACACGTCATGCCGAGTAATGAGACCGAGTGCAACATTATAAGGCTCCTGTTAACTTATTACTTTTTCGGCGCGCTAATTTAAGCTCCAGGCGGTATAATTTATCCACGACCCACGCAGTCACCGCTATCACTAAAACGGTACTCAGCACTAATACTAAGATAATTCGTCCGCCCTGTTCACGCACCAGCGGCTGATAATTGACCACGGCTACGACCGCCGGAACAAAAAACAGTAACATTTCCGCTAAAAGCCAAGCCGCACCTCGTCGCAGCCATTCAACGTTAACAATCTTACTGAATACCAACGTCAGCAGTAACAACATACCTGTGAGATTGGCAGGGATAGGCAAGTGTAAGTAATCAACCAAACGATCGGCGATTACCCATATCAAACCTAACGCAACAATTTGCCCAATGGTCAGCAAAACAGTTTCAATCTTCCTCATGGCATTATTCGCTCATTGTGTGAAATTAATCACAGTATAGAGA
>NZ_WXWK01000033.1:0-4727 GCF_009904835.1 Vibrio sp. V33_P6A3T137
CAACAATTTTTCCGAATTACAGTGGCAACGTTATAAAGAAACACTACTTTCTGGCTTTCAAATGCTCGCCGATAATCCTGATTTAGGACGAAGCTGCCATGAAATATATAGTAACGGCTTTTACTTTCCGATTGGAAAACATACTGCTTACTTCACAAAGGAAGAGAATTTCATCTTAATCGTAGCTGTATTAGGGCAATCTCAGTTACCGCAAAATCACCTGAAATAATAAACAATTATGGACGATAGTTTCGATTGGTAAGCTAACGCCCGCTTAAGGGGCTGACAACGCTACTACCAACTTTCCGCATAACACCGTAACCACAAAAATCAACGCATAATAAAAATGCAACGCGTTGGAAGTCCCTCTTGAAGCGTTTGTTATGTTTTATTACTCATTGATTGCATTGAACTTTTACAATATTTATTACTTGCGCCCACTTTAACTCAAAATGATAAACTTGCCTACTTTCAGCAATCATTGGTGCAGATAAGATCCCAAATAAGTTGAAGCGAATTAGCCTGCGGAATCAATGAGCAAACAACACCAAAGGAAGAGACCGTTCAGCGACAATTGAATCTTTTGTGTACACAATTTATCAGAGCAAAGCCGGACAAAAGCGCACAAACATCGATAAACTTGCGATAACCAAACACTGTCAGCAAGCAAGATGTTCATGAGCCCAAACATACTGAAGCGAAATAGCCGGTGGAATCAATGAGCAAACAACACCAAAGAAAGAGACTTTTCAGCAACCGTTGAATCTTTTGCGTACACAATTTATCAGAGCAAAACCCGACAAAAACACAAAAGCATCGTTCAACTTTCAATAGCCACAAAAAAAGAACAATAAACTCATAATATCAATAAATTAGGATAGAAAATCGCTAAAATCAGACCAAGCTTTCCCATTAAAATTTTTGAATGGATCTTGCTGAGGCTCAATAAAACATAACGCCGCGTTAAGGGGTGAGCAACGCAACTACCAACTCACCGCATTACACTAAAAACTAATAAAATCAACGCATAACGAAAATGCCGCGCGTTGCGAATCCCTCTTTAACGCCTTGTTAGGCATTTACCAACGCATTGATATTATTGGATTATTTCCCAACATTCTAATGACTCACCATCACTATCCACAACCATGTTTTTATAGATAAATCCATTTTTGCGAACAACATGAAGTGAAGCTAAATTTTCAGAAGCGATTAAGGCAAAGACAACTTTGACTAAACCAGATTCAAAAGCAATTTGGCAAAGTTTATTAACTGCAAATGTTGCAATACCTTTACCACGAACATCAAACGCTACGTTGTAACCGATTTCCACTCGATAATCAGACGGCGGGTTATTAAAACCACAACTGCCAATTAGCTGATCATTTAACTTTATAAAGTACGGTAAAGACCAAATTTCACAAACTGAATTACAATAATGATTAAGAGAGCGATCTAAAACATGCTTTGGTGGAATCCCGTCAAGAATATACTTGAACTCAGATTGGCGATCACACAACATTTTTAGCTCATCCTCGTTTAGCTGAACGAGTTCCATAACTTCCCTATGCCTAACGCCGCGTTAAGGGGTGAGCAACGCAACTACCGACTCACCGCATTGCACTAAAAACTAATAAAATCAATGCATAACGAAAATGCTACGCGTTGCGAATCCCTCTTTAACGCTTTGTTAGGCGATTTTGCAGATGAACTATCTCTGGTAGAGATAACTGGGTATGTAATCTGACTTCACATCCAGTGTATAACCATATTTTTCATACGCATATTTGGCTGCCGTGAGGAGATGTAATGAAATATAACCTTTCGGATCTGTTTTAAAATCCTTATCGTGAGTCCACCACTCTTTATGCATGTCTAAAGCACGATGCATGGATAGGTTATACGCTACTTGGTCTTGCTGATGTATAGCTTGCATCACATCGAAAAAGCCCATGGTCACTGTAATCCCGTGGTAACTAGGAATGCGCTCCTTAGGTGTTTGACCTTCTCGCTGGATATGGGCAATAAACCGATTGATTAAATCAGTAATATCACAGCTGGCTTGGAGGCCAAGCATATGCAGCACTATCTCAAGATGATAACGATTTTGCTCCGAGCGCCATACCACTTGCTCCTTATGCAGAAGTTCTATTAATAAATTTAAATCCTCATTACGCCCCGTGACAATAGTGAGGTAAAGCATATTAAGCCAATCAAATGACTGGATATACTCCGTTCTACCTTGAGCTGGAATTGCAAAATCTACCCCTTGGTATTGAAAGGGGATGAGCTCCCCTTTCGGTTGATTCATCTGGCGTAACCATAATATGGCGTACTGTTGAGCAGAGAAAAAATGCTCTACTACCTCAGAGTCTGCGACTGATGGTAGATAGTGACCAATCGCAAATAGCTTGCAAAGGTCTCGATACCCAGTTTCAAATCCAAAACAGTTTTTTTCCGCAATACTCAATGAAAACTGGTTGGTTTTAATAAAACTCTCTAAGGTCGCATCATAAACACGCTGCTTACCTTCTAAATTTTTAATATGAGTCTTCAGCGCGCTTTTCATCACAGGCTCATTGGAAACAACCTTTGTTTCGTCTGCCCCAGTAATGAGCTCTGTCGCTTCATGAGAATTGGCTCGCCCAAGTAAGGATAAGATAAAACGGAATGGAGTACGCATCGATTGTAACCTTTGATTATGAGCCAAATATAAATTTAGAGATTGATAACAAAGGAAGGCATTATCACCATCAATGCCTGTCGATGTCTAGTATCGCCTAACGCCCGGCTAAGGGGTTGACAACGCATAGCCGAACTCAAAAAACACACTGTAAACACTGAATTTCAATTTTGCACCAAAGTCGCCAAGCGTTGGCAATCCCTCTTGAGCCGTTTGTTAGGCCAACCAATTGACACCGACACTTTCACAACCAAAGAACGAGCTTTTTTGTAAACTTGAAACAAACTAACCAATTCATTTATAAACCAAAATGCTGAATCAGCAAAGAAACAAAAAAAACTCAAATTGAGCGATTTGGAAGAAAAGTGACGAGCGTAGCATGCTCGGCGGACGTTTGGATGCTGAAGGTTATTTTGCCGCTAAACTCACAGCGCTAAACAACCCAACGCGATCAAGAAACAACAAATATGTGATGATTATTTATTGCTTAAATTAAGCCACAAAACATGGAATTTACCGTTCAATTCAAACTCGATTTAGCTGATAAAAACTCACCTTGCCTAACGCCCGCTTAAGGGGCAGACAACGCTACTACTAAGCTTCCGCATAGCACCGAAATCACCAAAACCAACGCATGGTAAAAATGCCACGCGTTGGCTGTCCCTCTTGAAGCGTTTGTTATGCTTAAGCTTCAATGACTTACGTTTTACCAGAACCAAGATTAACTCGACTTTAACTCACAAACAAAAGCCGAAAACCAAAAAACTGAAATGACTCATCATTTTGAAAATCAGACTTGGAACTTTGGCCGCTAAAACGAAAAAACCTAAGATCAAATTTCTGGTTGAGCCAACCGACCTAACCTCGTGCTTGCCCGAAAATTGATTGAGGCAACTCTCAGAATTTTTAGCGCCCAAGAATGGATGTCCAGAAAACAGCGCCCACTGAAGCCAATTTGCCGACAAGCACGAAACTCAAAAGCCAAGGGAACAAAGAACAATCATAAACTACTGATTTTTGGTGATTAAGCATAACGCCCAATTAAGTAGCCCGAAACGCAACTACCAACTTTCCGCACAACACCTTAATCACTAAACTCAACGCATAATAAAAATGCCACGCGTTGAGGGTCTGCTTGAATTGTTTGTTATGTGCCGGGGTTATTATTTACTCCGATCTTCTATTTCGTCGAACGATTCCACCGAAATTCGTTCAGCGATTTCACGCATTTTCTGCATTTTTTCAGGATTACTATTTTCCCAAAATAACTCCCAATCTTGTCGAGAGCGCCACTTAGCAATCGTTAGTACCTTTTCAGGTTTATCAAAGGAATGAAGCATAAAACTGCCGAGAGCACCCTCGACTGTATGATGAATAGAGTCAGTTGTAGAACTCCAAACCTTTTGAAATTCATCCATTTTATTAGATGGCACTCGCCACTCATATATGACTCTAAACATATGATTTCCTTGTGATATAACTAATATAGACGTTGAAAACTATTAGGCACATAACGCCCGCTTAAGGGGCAGCCAACGCCACGACCAACTTTCCGCATAACAACGTAACCACAAAAACCAACGCATTATAAAAATGCCACGCGTTGGCTGTCCCTCTTGAAGCGTTTGTATGGATAATAACTAACGAATCAGGGTAAAGTGAGACCCAGACTTTAGCTGCAACTAAAGTTCTCTATCTGATAGTTCGATTGAAGTGTGGCTCCTCTATCGAGAGACCGATAACAAGAGCGAACGTCAGATAGAACTCCAAGCACCACACTCGAATAGTCTTCTGGGTCTCGAACCCGCATTTAGCAAGCAAGAGTTAGCTTATTATGAATACAAATACACTGCAAAACATTAATGTCGGCGTTGATACCGGCAAGTCACAATTAGATATCTATATCCGTCCTCTCGATATCTATTTTAATGTCTCCAATGATGAAAAAGGCATTAAACAAGCCATCAAAACCATTAAAAAGTACCACCCTGAACGTATTGTCATCGAAGCCACCGGACGCTTAGAAATGCCATTCATCTTAGCC
>NZ_WXWK01000126.1:0-4664 GCF_009904835.1 Vibrio sp. V33_P6A3T137
CGCTAAAGTCATGCAGCAATACAAGGCATACAGCGCCTGAGAGTATGATACTTTTTTACCTTCCCACAGCTGAGCTGAGGTAGGAGAGGAATAAAGTCTCATACCTAGTATTAGTATCATACAAAAATGGCAGCGTTCACATCGGTACGCTGCCATTTCTAAAACGTTTATGCCCCCAAAATGAGCTGAGACCAACGTCGAAGTGGATAATAGAGTTGAAGATTTTAAAATACTTAATCTAATGGAAGGTAAGATCTTACTCCTACGGCTATTGATAGCATCAAGGTGGGAGGCTGTTCATTGCTTTACTGCAAAATTAATAGTTCAACTTGCGCCATATAGGTTCTTAATCGTCTGCCTCAACCATACGATTTTAGGATTCTGATTATTACGTTTGTGCCAAATCATAGTAAACGGAATCAGTAGTTTATGCTGACAATCTTCCGTAATCGGGATAGGTAACGCCAGCAAATTAGGGTGAAGTTGCTCGCAGTACCGCTGACAATACTTTGGTGCCGTAGTTAACATTTGATGGCCGGGCTTTTCGGCAACAAACAAAGCTTGTTCGAAACTCGCCATTGTTAATCTAACATTTCGGGTGTACCCCTGCTCAGCCAAGATCTCATCCAATGCCCAACTGTCATTTTTCTCCCATGTAACATTGATATGGGCATAGCTTAAGAAAGTATCTAAATTCCACTCTTGCTTGAGCGCTGGATGGTCTTTTCGGATATACACCATAGGCAGGTCGGAAAATAGAACTTCAAAATTGATGAAATATGGCAGCAGTTCTAGCGACTCCTTAGAGCGAGGATGGCTCTCACGCCCCGTAAAACCGATATCCACTTCACCGCGCGTAATCGCGTCTAATGAATCGTAATCCCAATTGTGATACTTCACTTTAGAATCGGGATACGTGTCATGAATTCGTTTAGTCAGTTCATCCACCATAATGAGTGACAATGGCGACTCGACGCCAAGGTGAAACTTCACACCACTCGGCGCATCATCACCGCGTCGCGATGCAATCTGATTACCGATTTGCATCCAGTCTGACAAGCTTTCTTGCATGCTCGTTGCAAGCGTTGTTGGTTTAAGTCCCAGCGGTGTGTTCACAAATAAAGGGTCGTCAAACCAATCACGTAATTTAGCCAGTGACTTACTCACCGATGAGGGGGTTACATTCAGTTTTTTCGCCGTTTTCGTGACACTTTGCTCTTGCAAGAGCAACTGCAGAGTGAGCAATAAATTGAGATCAAGTCGGGCAAGAGATTTCTTCATGAAGCTCACTAACGTTATGATTTGGAAATAATAATATTATAGAGAGTCCAATAACTCCACTAGCAACCAACGCTATCATTAACATCATCACGGCCGACACACCTAACGTTGCCATGAACCAAATGTAAAATGCAGACCAAGAAACCTGTCCTATGCCAAGCATAGAGCTTGCCAGTCCAGCTTTGCGAGAGAACTGACTTAACGCCTGACTCATCGCCACGCCAAATCCCATTGAAAAACTCATGCTGACCAAAACATATAGAGTGTCGAACTATCGCTATTCAAGTGAGCCGCAAGAATAACGATAGCCGACAGCAAACTGGAGATTTGTGCTGCGAACATTAATGTGGTTTGTTTGAAGTAAGACAGAGCAAATGGCACTGAAAACGATGTTGTCATACCTACTATCGCGAGTAGTGCCATTGCCGTTGAGTATTCACTTCGAGTAAAGCCAAGTAAATCCATTATGATCATTGGTGATGTATTTACATAAGAGAGAATCGCGGTGACGCCTAAAGAAGTATAAATAACGCGCGAGATAAAAAAGCGGTTACACAGAGATTCGTTCGAGCCTTCACTAACAACTAAAACGGTGCATTTGGCTTTCGGCAAGGTTTCTTTCAAGACAAAGCAAGCAATTAAACCTATCGCAACACCCATCATCGTCATGGCGGTGAATAACACGGGCCACGGAAACTTAATCATGATCAGATTACCGATAACAGGTGCTAGCACGGGAATAGAACAAGTTATGCCATTAAGCATTGAAAGCACTTTAGCGCGCTTTTGATCATCTAAGGTATCACGCAAAATAGCGAAGGCCACAACATAGCAACATGCCGCTCCAACGCCTTGGAAGAATCGCATAACTAGGAAGCTATCACTGGTTTCAGCTGAACCCGCCAACGTCGAAGCAAGCGAGAAGATCACTGCCCCACACATGGCGACAGGTTTACGGCCAAAACGGTCAGCAACTCGTCCTACAAACACCATAGTAGAAGCCATACCCGCAAGATAAACAGAAAAGGCGATATGAAGTTGGGATTCACTTGCAGAAAGATCGTTGGCAATTTGTGGCAAGGCAACCAAATAGAGATCGATGGCAGTGGGATAGAGCAGCACAAAGGCAAAGCTGCATAGCAGATATCGGGATACATTAGCCGCAGGTTTCATGGTGGTCTCATAAGTGGTTGCGTTTACGAGGATAATATGAGACATCTCTGAACTTGGCGCGTTACCTTTATGACAACAGGTATTTCCATTTACTACATTAGTAAATGAAATGTATGGGTATCTCAGGAGTTAACGTTGATAAGGCTCCTGTGAGCCTGTTTTTCATACATGCTTGATTTTTCCTTGAGCTACTACGCTATTGCTATAATCAACCTAATACGGGGTTGCTAATTTGTTAAAAATTCAAAAACACTTTTGCCCCAAAATCGTTTAGAGTTACCATTCTATACGACTGAGACAGTATGTGCTTACCCTATTAAAAGTTATCCATTACCCTAATACTGTTAGCTGAATCCCCGTGATGTATCACGGGGGTAGGTTCCACCACACACCAAGGCTTCAGCGTGTCTTTTCCACCATCAAGTTACTTTCCTTTCTTGCAGGCAAGAAAAAGCCGCCTAAGTCGGCGGCCATTCATTGCAAGCAAAGGTGTCTTTCATCTTGAATCTATCGTTCATCGCAAAGACTAAACAACATACTTGCGGCAAACAATACTCTTCTGTATAAAATGCGATGAGCAACAAAGTGCTTATGAAGTTATTAGGGTTATTAGTTGCCATAGTATCATCACATCAAGTGATTAGAAGGCTTACGGCCTGCTAATCACTGTTATGCTTAATATCAAAAAATCAATCAGTTGTGGCCTTTTCTCTGCTCCTTCAGCCATTCGTCCGAGTTCGTCGGCAATGATTCAAAGCTGTCGCTGTTTTAAGTGAATTGATGCTGTGAGTTTCGAGCGGTTGCCTCATTCGAGTTTCATACAAGTTTGTTTGCTGTGAGCTTAGTTGGTCAGATTTTCGTTGAAAGGGCACTTTGTTGTTTTGAACGAGGTGAATTTATCTCAGTTTTGGGTCAAATCATGGTTTCGATCAGGTTAACGAATTTTGGTGCTTTGGTTTGTGTAAAAGTCTGAGTTACTCTAATGGTTACTTAAATATAAGTGTTAGAATTTTAATCGCAAAAGTTCAAGGAGGACAACCGACGCGTGGCATTTTTACTACGCGTTGGTTGCCCCTTAACCGGGCGTTATACGCAATTGCCAATACTAGTGAAAAAATTATACGTAAGGAGTTTTAATGTATAAGGTTGTACAAACCAAGGCTCTAAATAAGTGTTTTAGAGATTTGAAAAAGTGCGGAAAGAAAGGGAAGGACGCCATCACCAAGACGAGAGCGGCACAGTCAGAAGCTGCTACTGAGGGTGATATTCAATCTTTGAAACGGACTAATCACGGTGAATCGAGATTGGCTAATGCCGAAAAATATGACCTCGGAAATGGCTATAGGCTTGTAGTTCAACTTGTTGATGGTGTAAGTAAGACAAGAGCATTTTTGTTTGCAGGAAGCCATGATGATACTGAATACTGGTTGGATAGCCATAGAGACTATAAATGGGTAAAGAGTGATAAAGACGATACTCTAGATTTCATCCAAGTTACTGAAAGTAAGCCGGAACAGACAAAAATAGTATCAATGGATTTAGACTCCAGTGAAATGTTACGGGAGCTTCCATTGCTTCGACATGTTTCTGATGAAGAATGGAAATCTCTAGGCTTCACTGACTCGTTGCATAAGTATTGTTTATCGATTACAGCAGACGATTGGGAGTGTGATCCTAATGGTATATTAGACTACGTTGAAAATTCTTCAGGAACAGAGGTGGCTATTCTTATTGACGACTTACTTAGTCATTCGCATAAGTTTGAGTTACAGGAGATGCATAAAAGAATCTCACTCTATTCAGGTAGTGCCATGATAACTAATGGTGAAGAATTTCGATCAGTAGTTAGTAGTCCATCTAATAGTGAAATATTCGTTACATGGGAAGAAGCTGCTGTGTTGCCGGATGATTCCAGTTGGTCTGATTGGCTTCTATTCTTACACCCTGAACAGAAAGAGTTATCAGTAAAGGACTTTAATGGACCCGCTCGCCTTAGAGGAGTTTCGGGTAGCGGAAAAACATGTGTAATGCTTCATAGAGCTAGATATTTAGCTAAGAAATATAAGCAGTCAATTCTTTTAGTTACTTTAACAGAAAGCATGAGGAAGCTGCTGGATTCTCTTATCGCTGAATTGTGTGGAGTTGAATCTTCTCTCATTGAAACGTCAACAATACAGGGATTAGCGCACAGGATCATCACGGAGCTACAC
>NZ_WXWK01000026.1:0-4539 GCF_009904835.1 Vibrio sp. V33_P6A3T137
CAATTGTACAGCAATAAACATACAATACAATAAAAAGGTGAACATACAATTTAGGACAGAAATCACAATAAATAGATTTTATAACACCAATAGAGAAACATATGACAAAATGCTGACAGTTTTTTGATTAATTTCTACGGATAACCCAGGCAACAAAAGCAAAACTATAAAAGTGTCACAGCGTCACTTATTTACAATGTAAACTCTGCTATCCATTATTATCCACTCAGTAGCCAAAAGAAGAAGGAACGTCATCAACAAAAATATCACAAAAGAAACCATCCTAATCAGGTAATAAAACCACACATTTTTCTAACCCCCCACGAGGGGAGGGATATAAACCATTAAAAATCCCTTTAAAATAATCAAGATAGACTTATCACAATAATAAAACCTCTCTTTCGTATAAAACTTGACCTAAAAATTGAAGATTAGTAATCATCGGAACGATTATCCATCATCGATAAATTACGGTTGGTGTCATTTCAATCATAACCTGAAATAGTGAAACAACGCGTCAATGTGGTCATCAGCATGACTCTACCAACCTTACAAGGCTATTTGCAGATCTATACTCTCAATATTTCGGTTTATATTCACCAAAAACCACTGAATAAGGTTATCGAGACTCAAATCCATCTTAAATACTGTGTACGATCTTAAGAATGGAGGAGGGAGAAAATAGGAAGCATGATCATGGCTTGAATGATGATCATGCTTCCTAGGTAAAACCCCTATGATGGAAACATGATCAAGGAAGAAAATCGACGAATCACGTTTATTCGGATCCGTTAATCGCAGGATCCAAGATCGGAAAGATGATCAAGTGAAGAAAAATCACCGGAAGCATGATAAATACCAGATAATTTACGGAAGACGTCAGTTGCAATCAGGCTTTATCGATTATCTCTCTTTCGCGATGACCCATAAAATCAGCAACAGAAACCGTGCAAAATCATCATAATCAACATGATCATGCTTTCGTAACACAGGAAAATAGACAAATAAACACTGAGCGTTAAAATGATGACCCCAAAGGGTAAAATCGAATCGAAAATAGATACGCGCTTTAATCAAAGATCTCAAAATACCGATTTGATGATCATGCTTCCTATTATGTTTACGTATCAATGAGCAATGAATTAGAGAAAAGAAGCTTCAATGATAAGCTACCTGTGGATAACCTGTAGAGAAACCGTGATCATTGATCCGAAATCATAATGATCATTGATTCGTTAGTCACATGATCACGCTTCAGTGATCGTTTGATCATGCTTTCAAATAAGCATTGATCATCGTTGCGAATAAGCCATGATCATGCTTCTTGTTGAACTATTTTTTAATCTATTAAATACAATAAGTTAGAAGTAAAAACCCAGCCAGATCATATGATCATATTAATCAATATAGATCAGAATAATCAAAAAGATCAGTTATTTAAAAAACAGAAATTTTCCTTTATTTATGATCTTTTTTTGATTATGCTCTTGGAACTATGGCGATATTACGGCTTGTGTGATACGGAACTAATCATGGCATCAGAAGAAAAATTGTTAATCAAAGCACCACGAAGCCACAAAGATGGGCATCTTTTTGTCGTCTCAGAAACCGCGGTAGACTGGATAGAACAGTATCAACATTTCAAGGGTGTCACCAAAAGTATCATTGAATTGTTAAACTTAATCTCGCTTAGAGGCTTTCGCAGCAAAGATGGTTTAGTGTCTACAACAGAATTGATAGAAGCAACGGATGGTCAGTTGACCAGAGCGGCG
This sequence comes from Vibrio sp. V33_P6A3T137, assembly GCF_009904835.1. Lineage (NCBI taxonomy): Bacteria > Pseudomonadati > Pseudomonadota > Gammaproteobacteria > Vibrionales > Vibrionaceae > Vibrio > Vibrio sp. V33_P6A3T137. The sequence goes on from NZ_WXWK01000026.1 coordinate 1,773, forward strand.
ATTCAACAAAGGTTACGTGCCGCTGTTGCGATTGGACTGTTTAAACAGATCCCAGTTCGTTTTGAAGAAGGTCTGGCAGGCAAAACCATGCTTCATCAGTTTGTTAATCCTAATCAGCTGATCTCCGTATTAGGTTCAACCAGTCTCATCACCGAATCCGTAAAACAAAGTGAAAAACGTAAACGTTCAAAGGCACTAGCACAAACACAAGTTAACCAACGTTTGTTGCATGAGCATGGTCTTAATACGCCTCCAGCAATGAAAGACGAAGCTGAGCAATTTGTTGTCTCTCCAACCAACTGGGCAGGGATCATTGATCAAGCATTAGCACCACCACGCACACGCAAAAGTTATCAAAAATCGATGGTATCTATCTCAGGAACTCGTGCTGTGATTGAAACGCGATCATCTAAAAACATCATGACGGTCGATGATCTTATGACCCTGTTTGCTCTGTTTACCTTAACAGTACAATATCACGATCATCATCAAGAAGATTATCAGCTCAATGCGAAATACGTTCCTAATAAAACTCCGTTGTATATCACAGATATTTTGTCGTTAAGAGGTAAAAAAGACAGTGGTCCAGCGCGAGACTCGATTCGTGATAGTATTGATCGTATTGAATTTACCGATTTTCAGTTACACGAATTAACCGGTCGCTGGCTGAGTGAGAACATGCCTGAAGGCTTTAAAAGTGATCGTTTTCGTTTTCTAGCACGCACGATCACCGCGTCTGAAGAAGCACCCACAGAAGGCAGCGATGGTGAAATTCGCATTAAACCCAATCTGTATATTTTGGTATGGGAGCCCTCATTTTTTGAAGAATTGATGACCAAAGACTATTTCTTCTTGTTTCCACCTGAAATTCTTAAACAACATACATTAGTCTTCCAACTCTATTCGTATTTTCGTAGCAGAATGTCACGTCGCCATACCGATACCATGATGTTGAGTGAGCTTAATCAGAAATTAGCTCGCAATATCGAATGGCGACGTTTTTCGATGGATCTGATCCGCGAGTTAAGACGATTGTCTAACGATCAAGATAAAACCGGTGATTTTACGGTTAATTTATGGGGTTACCATTTAACGATCAGTGAGCTGGTTGAACAAAGTAAAGTGGTTGATTATCAAGTTGCCATAAAATGTGATGTAGAAGAGGTACTGCGTTATTCTCGCGCCAAGACCACTAATGCAGGTAAGCGTAATATGGCGCCAACGTTACCGAACCCATTGCGAAATGAAATGGTTTCAAAACAAAGGCTTCAAGAGTTATCCGAAATTATTGATGGTGAATTTGAACCGATACAACGTAAACCGTCGACGCCTCGTGGTCGATTAGGGCGACGAGTAAAGTTACGTAAGCATCTGGTTGAGATCAACGCAGATGAAATCACCATAACCTTATCCAAATATACCTCAGCAGAGGCGCTAGAACGAAGCATAACGGCTTTAGCCGCCATGACTGGTCATGCCCCTTCATCCATTCGTGAAGAGTGTCAGGAATTGATTGATAAGCTCGATTGGCTAAAAGTGGATGATTGCGTCGTACCTTACAGCACGTTGAGTAAGGTGATCGAGCTGTATAATACTCAGCACCGCAATAAGCACCTTTCAATCGAGCGATTAATCTCTGGCTTAGCAGTTCGTCGTAAAGTCTGTAAGTTAGTTTATGAAGAGCATATCGACGATACGGTGTTCCGTGCCTTAGACGAAGTGGCTATCGGCGTTTAATCCGCTGTTATTCTCTATCCAATCACGTCCCCTAAACCATCTCTCGTTACCGCTTCTGAGCGATAACGGGAAATGGTTTCGTAAAGTGAATTGAATTCACCGATGAGCACGAAGACTTTCAAACCACTGAGAACAACAGCAACCCGCCTTGATCATGCTTTCATTACTTATCAATGATTGAATTATCGATGACCGCCTATTTAACGAACTGATCAGTAAAATATTTTTCCGCACTAGTTGATTTAGTGAATTTTTTACCGATAATCCGCTCGATGTACTTCTATACTCAGGGTGAGCAGAAAATAATTGAGTCATTTATCGATTATGATAAATGAACCATTGCTTAAGTCACACTCTCGCTAAAATCTGCTTAACAAGGTTTTGGCCTTTTGTTACAGATAACTGGTTCCTAGCATGGTTTGTTCGGAGGTTGCAATGTCTATAAATTCAATTGACCATGATGAAATGACTAACATCGCCAATAAATGGGATGTTGAGGTTACGGAAGAAGCAGAAATGCAGCGTCCTAGTAAAACGCTGAAGTCTGCGCAGGCTCGTCGTCGTATTGAAATGCTACGCGATATTCGTGAAAGTGGTTTAACGATTGAAGAAGCCAAAGAGTTAGGTCTTCTTCACTAAATCACGAAAGATGATTGCGTTTGAAGAGTGACGAATGATCCTCTTCAAGTGGTTTTACGGTTAAAGTGCATGAAACCGTTAATAAAGCAGGGTGGCTAAGGCCTAATGCCGATCAGTTAAGAGATAAATGATCGGTTGAACGATCCTACAGATGGCTTATAAAGGCTCTAAGTTCCTAAAACTTTGAGCCTTTTATTTTGCAATTAACTACAGCCCTAACACTCGCCAAGCGTTACGCCCCCAATACTGAACAACTTGGAAAACTCAGTGACATTCTTTGTCCTGATTTCATCAACCAATGCTTAGAAGCTTCCGGTGTGGCCACTATTCGTAAACGTCGTATCCCTCTCGACATGGCCGTTTGGGCGGTCGTTGCTATGTCGCTTTACCG